>NZ_JAMBLM010000005.1:0-267623 GCF_023337095.1 Bacteroides caecicola | reverse complement strand
ATTTTGAAAAGTTATGCAAGTCAAAATGATATAATATATTGCTGTGTTGGCGGTCGGCAAGTTCTTGATCAATCAGTGTCTTGACACGTGCAATATCTTGGAATGTTGATGTCTCAGATCTTATAATGTCTCCTTTCCGGATTATAGTATTCTTGTAAGCCAAGTCTTCAAGACACCTGTAGTTGTTATGTGTTTTGTTGCATTTGAATTGTGTGGTATCTGTCACATCCACTCCACTTAAGATTCCCATAAATTGGCGTTTATGAAACAGCAGTTGCCAGGAATAAGTGGGATATGCCACATCAAGATGAAGAGGATAGTCTTCTATATGTTTTAAGTAGGGCTTTACATCTTTCTCATCCAATATGGAGTTCGCCGCATCAGGGTTACTGAAATTACCTGTGTTATAAACCATCAGTACCCCATAGTCCACTGGTGGACATTCTCTCGCAAGTTGGTGAAGCCTTATCGTCGAACTGAGATTCCAGACTAATTTATTTCTGGTTATTTCCAATCTCGTAGAATCACACAAAGAAAAGAATGATTGCTCTGTAGAGGCTGTCCAGTCACAATCAAGCTGCAAACCTTTTACATTTGGCAGCTCATTATAAGAACACATGTTCTTGACACGTGTCACGATGTTCTGAGCAAGTCTGCCTTCATGTCCTTTTGCGGCTTTTAATGCGTCCAATGTGATATATACCACCGGAATAAACTCAACAGTACTCAATGAATCCCTTAATATATAGTAGTTATCATAAGGGATCCTGAGTGTTGCATTTGGAACTGTCTTGTCTCCATAAGCGAAATTATCAACCGAGACATCGAACATGCGCAAATTCAAAAGTAAGGGATAGTTATGATTTATTTATCGACTGCTCTGCGCACACCTTGTCAAATCTCTCTATAACGTCCAGCATATTCTGGGGCAGAAACTCTACCGTTACATACTTTACTAACCACGTCGGAATACCATAGTAGGCAGCAGCAATACCTCCTGTCATACAAGCGATTGTATCACTATCACCTCCCAAAGATATTGCCAGTCGGATTGCTGATTCATAGTCGTGACTGTCCAAAAATGCGATTATTGCTTCCGGACATGAACCTTGGCATGTTACATCAAATCGATATGCCGGTCGTATTTCATCGCAAGTCCGATGTAAGTTATATCCGAAAGTCTTTTCTATATATTCCCGGATTTCATCCTTTGGTTTCTGTTGACGTGCCAAAAAGATTGCAGATGCTATAGCCTGTGCCCCTTTAATGCCTTCCGGATGATTATGTGTCACTTCTGCTGATTGTTTGGCGAGTTCAAGAGTTTCTTCAAGAGAATTTGCATAATATCCGCATGGGCTTACACGCATACCTGCACCATTCCCGAAACTATTATAAGGATTTTTATCTTCATTATAAAACATCCATTCATAGAACATTCCTCCATATCCTCTGTTTGGATATTCCTGCCCCCAGTCTGGCATGGTGTTCTGTAGCGGAACTCCACTCAGAAGCCAATCTGCTACCGCTATGGTCATTACAGTGTCATCTGTAAATGTTGTACTTGGGGTGAACAGAGCTATGTTTGCTGACTTGGAATTATAAAACTCGTAAAAAGACCCGACAATATCTCCAATTATCGTCCCTATGATTCCTCCTCGCACCAATACCTCGTTTTCGTTCGCTTTTTCCTTTAACATTTTCAGAGTAAGCTCGTCAGCCTTGCCTCCATAATATTTTTTCAAGGCTTCTGAAAATATATAATCCGGATATACAGAATCGAAAAGCGTCATTGATGAGCGGAATTTCAAGGCATCGATTTCTCCTAGAATTTCTTCGATAGGTTTGTCATCAATTGCCAGCATCTCCATTGTTATTTCACAAAGATTCCTGCCGAGTGTAGGTTCATGTAAAAACATCAACGCTTCGTCTCGATCGGCTATTCCATAATAATTGGAATTACGGCTATGTCCAAGACCACGCAACTGTGGAAATATATACCACATCCAATGTGACTGCTTTTTGCCATTACGGATTTCCGACAAGGCAGAAGCATATATCTGACGATGTGCATCCACAAAACGTCTGATGTCGTATTGAGAAATGTATTCTTTATATTTTGCAGGATTCATATCAATTGATTTGGAGACAAAGATAAAGACTTTCAGAGTATTATTTTCATGTACATTAATATAAAAGATACCACCCGCATATTTCAGCAGATGGCATCTCGCTTTATCATTCGGTTATAGAATGAAGCAAATCTTTAGTATCAACTTCCAGGCATTTTGCAATCATAACCAAATCATCCAAACTGGGCTGAGTTGTGTTTGTACACCATTTGGATATGGTAGCTTCGTTTTTACCTAATTGAGCAGCAAGCCAGCGATTAGTTCTCTTCTTCTCAGCCAATACTATTTTTAACCTATTGATTTCCTGTTTCATTTGCATTCTTCTACTTTCTTTTTATATGTAATCCTCAAAACTCTTTTCGCATTATCGATTTCAATACTTCCCAAACGACCAAGGATTGATTGTCCTAATAAAAGAGGAGCTGTTTGGTTGTGTACGACAGAAGATCGTATATTATCCAAATCCAATCCTCCGAAATTCACATTGCGAAGATTAATGACTGTTCCTGCACTTATCTCGCCATTTGCCATCATATAATTCTGTTTCCCGATGACGTCTGATGATTTCAAATACCCATTTTTCATCATAAATGTCGCCTCGACAGATGAAAGCGAAACATCAGACGCTCCTGTGTCAAATACAAAATACAAGGGCAGATTATTGATTGTACATTTCACCTTGCAGACACCGTCTTCTTTGCTGAATGGTATTTCAACAGTCTGCTCTTCATAAACAGAAGTAGCCTGCATTTTATCTTCTATCTCTGTTTCAAAGATACTTTTATAATGCCGGATTAATTCCTTGTATTTCGGAAGTTCCCGTATAGCATCCAAATCATCATCCATTTCAAGATGAGAGAAACGACGAAAACCTTTTTCCAATGCTGTCTGTAGAAATTCTATTGATTTATCTAATTCGCCCATTCTTGAATGCAGACAGGCGGCATCATAATAATTTCCGGCATCGTCAGGGTCTTTCTCAATGACATTGTTCATAAACTCGACAGCCTTTTCCTTTTGTCCCAGTTCCAAATAAGCATACTGCGTACAAGAGCTATTGCCCGGAATGGTGTCCAGTTCAATAACTTTTTTATAGTCTGCCTCTGCTGATTTTTTATCTCCTTTTAAGGCATACATGTCTCCTCGTCCCAAGTAAGCATATGCGTAATCTGGTTGCAAGACTATTGCCATCGTATAATCTTCAATAGCTCCATCAACATCACTACTATTATCCTTATACCAACCACGTCGATAATAGCCACCATAATACTCCGGATAATGAGCAACATATTTGCTCAATTCCAGAATAGCGGCTTTCGCTTCACCTGATTCGTACAGAATATCTGCTTTTGCCATAACATTGTCATAGTCCGTTGAATCCAAGGCAATAGCATTGTCTATGTGCTGCAATGCGGAAGCATAGTCTCCTATTTCACTGTAGCAGTTTGAAATCCTGCAAGAAGTTACAGATGATGGATTTTTCTTTTGACAGTCAGTATAGTATGTTATAGCCTTTTTATACGCACCCTTATTTTCATATACTGCACCTAAACAGTATAGCCAATAATCATTGTTTGGATTCTTAGTAGATTGAATTTTTAATTTTGCAACCAATGGCACCATTGCAGAATCTGCCACGTCCTGCATCAAATAAAATGCTTTATTGTCATAATCAATATCCAACGCATGAATAATATCATCAATTGCTTCATCATACTTCTTCAATCCGATAAGGCTTTCAGCTCTAAAGGAATATCCGGAAGAATAATCTGAGGCTAATTTTGTCACATAGCTAAATTGTTCTATAGCGTCCTCATACCTTTTTTCAGCATTAGCATTTCGTCCTATTCCCATATAGCCCATTACATTGCCGGGGTCAATGGATATGATTTTCTGATAATCTTTATCCGCCAAATCATACTTTTCCATATAGTAATACAGATCCGCTCGCTTTTCATACACATTAGCATCATCAGGAGTCTCTTTTACGGCGGATGTGAAATCAGCAAGGGCTTTTTCATTCTCCCCAAGTCCCACATAAACTTCTGCACGAACAATGTACGAAAAAGCCTTATATTCTTTGTCTTTTCTAGGGATATGCTTTATAGCCAAATCTGCTGCTGTCAAAGCACGACCGTATTCTTCCTGATAATTCCGCACAACCGCAATCCACGCCAAAGCATATCCATTATCCGGATTCTCTTCCAATTCCTTATTCAGATATTCAAGAGCTTCTTCGGCATTATTGTTTTGAATCGCTTCAACGCCACGACTGTAATTGTAAGAATCAGGGCGTTTGATGTTTTGAGCGAAAGCTATTGAACAACAAAATAGCATTGCTAAAATTAAATATCGTTTCATTGTCTTTGAACATTGTTTCATTATTTACAGTGCATAGATTTAGAAATAATAACTAAAGGAAGTTCCTAAAAAGTTATAATTTTGATATGTATGTTGGGCATCTATGTCTTGTTTGTAATATATTATACGCCAATCCCAATGTCTCCATGAAACACCTAATCCTGCTGATACGCTATAATCACTCTCCAAAAATGATTTCTTGACGGCATTGTAATAGCCAATTCCGTCCACATACCATTTTGATGAAGTACCACCCCATAAACCTATTTTTAATCTAGCATATAAAGGTAAGTGAAAAGATGTTTTCGTTTCATCCTCTGAACCGTACCATAGAGTATATACCACTAATCCAGGTTTCGCTCCAATTTCAAATTGAACCGGTGATTTGTAGTTGCCAAGCCTAATACCAAGTCCTACATTATAATACATAACATAATCAACATCATTATCCATGTCACTATACATAGAAGGATTAAATGCTAAATCCATAAATTCTATACCGAAATTTATGATACCACCATTTCTTTGGCGTTTTATGCGTCTTTGCGCTTTTTTATATTGAGAATACTCTTTTTGTTTTGCTTCATAATGTCTTTTTACAATACTGCGAGTGGTTTCATCTTTTGCAAATCCTAATGCTTCATTAAGTGAATAATTCCCAGAATACATAGTAAAGGATTTTGCCTTTGATATGGCTACCTTATTTGAGACCTCATCAGAATACCTCCCTGAAGGATATTTTCCGAGGAAAGCAAGTAATTTTTCTTCACTAGAATAACTTGTTAAATTTTTATATTCCCAATACTCTTGGCATTCATCGAATTTAGACTGATTATCTTTTCCTAAAGCATATTTGCCTCCAGCTTTATTAAATTCTTGATAAGCATTTAGCAAGTCATTTGACAAGTAAAAATTCTCACCTTTTAGTTCGTGTATCCTTTTTTGTGCATTAGTGATACACGAAGATTTAGGATAAGTTTTAATAAATAGTTCTATTTCTGTTATACTTTTTGAAGCCTTTATAGATTTCCATTCCTCAATAGAACGAAGTTCTGTAATAGCCTCGTTCGCATCATTTTTAAAACTTTTAGATTTAGAGGTGGCAATATAATGGTTATATGCTTCTATTGTATTCGTTTTTACAGCTGTTGACCATAAATTATAGTCTTCTATTCTGTTTCTAACATCAACTGCATATTTCCCATTTGGATATAACTTAATATACTCTTGAAATGCTTCAAGAGTTCCCTTCTCGCAAGCGGATTCATACCTTTGTTTTTCAACGCGTTGCCTTTCTGCTATCTCTTTCTGTTTTTGTTGTTGGTAATTAATAAGGGTTTGTGCTTCAAGTGAAACATTTAAACCAATACAAATCACTAAACAAATTATCCAGCTATATAATTTTCTCATAGTGTTTCAGTAGTTTTTAAACATTCATTTAATTCTTCTTTTATGGATGTAAAATCAACTCTGTGCTGATTTCCATCAAAATCATGTAGCTGTTTTTCGATGAGAGATATTTTACCACCTAAAAACGTAGCAGCCCAATCGGAATAATTTTGATAAGACCGATAAAATGATTTACTGCGGAATTGTAATAGAATATCATTTGCATCTTTAACGAATGGCTTTATTAGTTCGCTATGTGCATATTCCATAAAAGACATAATATCTTCGATATCTTTTCTGTAATTACAGAGTAATTCATATTTTATCTGGTGAGCATCTTTTAATTCTGCATCGGCAATAGCTCTGAATGCCGGAATGGCAATCTTTTCGATACTATAGGCCTCGTATGGGATATACAGAAAGTTAGATGCGATATTAACTAACCTTCTGTCAGCTTCTCTTTGTGCCATATGTAATTTGGTCGTATCACTTATTAAAAGATTAATGTTACGTTCCAAATTCGATAATTCGTTTTTGCATTCATCACTTTCCACTAGGAGTTTCTGATATTTTTCATTTATTTCAGTAAGCTGTAATTTCAGAGAGTCATTCTCTGATTTTAGGCTATTTAAATCATTAATACTTATTGAAACTAGAATCGAATCTGTTTTAGAAACAGATGGAATAGTATCATTATTCGTTTGTGAGAAAATAGGTAATGATACTATTGTCAATAGTGATACTATGCAATACTTTATAATTCTCATATCAATAATTATTGTTGTTATAGTAATCGGAAGCTTCATTATAGTACCCTCTTGCTCTAGTCCAAAGTGCATTCACGTCTTTTTTCGAACCATATAATGCTGTCGCCTTGTTGTCGTATTCCGTTACAGCAGCATCTACTTGTGGAACAAGAGTATTTTCGTAGTATTGTTGGCCGTAATATCGAAATTCAGACAATTTTTCTACTAATGAAGAAATGTAAATATAGTGAGATTGTCCAATATTTGTTTTTACATTATTGAGTGCATTCCTTAAATCAGTACATTTGGAAAGATATTTGTCATTTGCAAAATTCTTAGCCTGGTTTATTATGTTTTGAGCACTTGTGATGCCACGGTATGTCGTACTACGACTAATAGTCTTAGCCTGACGATAATTTGCAATTATCTTTTCTACCAATGCTAATGAATCCAATGTGTTTTTTTGCAAGACTAGACTTTCATCAGAGTGTTTAACTGATTGAAGCCGTTTGGAAACCGTCAGCATATAATTATGGTCAGCGGTATTCCAAATAGGATTGTTAAATTTAGAAAAGCACCTTTTAAGGAATATGGGAGAATAGCATTCTAATAGTTTATCTCTATGTTGGTCGCTTTCTGCATGTGTAAGTCTATTTTCCTTTTCAAATACTGAAATTCTATCGATAGTTTGTATATAGATAGAATCTTCTTGACGAACAGATTCAGCGTTTCTTAACTTTGAGTAGGTTTGATTTAAGTCCCTTTCAAATTGATTTATTGGCTGAAACGCAGTAGGAGGTTCAACACGAGTCTTGGCATATACCATAATTCCACCAATAGCAAGTGCTATTGATAAAACCAATATTAATATTTTAATCGTAACCTTCATAATATTAATTTATTAAATACCACCACGTTTATTGTTATGTTTTTTATTCTCTGATGCAGGTTGCTTTTGGGATGCAGGGGTTGATTTGTCTGCTTTTTTACTTGAAGACTTCTCTGTAGTATTATGTTGTTCTTTAATCCAAGAAATGTAATCATTCACGTTTATTCCAAAATCTGTGTCTGTATTATATTTCCCATTTCTATCTTCCTTTCCTATCTTAGGATCTATTTTCTTTTCCAAAGAATATCTGGAAGCATCGACTAACTCTTTTATTTTGTCAATGTCCTTTAGATCTGTTTTTTCTAACTCAACAAGTCTTTCTAAATTGAATGTATTCATATAGTCAAACAGATCTTTTGTCAATTCATATTGGGCAAGAGTGTCCCTATGCCAGATTGAACCTGATTTCAGATAGTTACATACATGAACTTTTAAAGAATCTTCTGATGAAATGGATTGAGATTCTTGCTTATATGTTGTAGTTGTGCTCAGATTTTTTTCGGTAGGCTTTTCAATTTTTATAATTGGAGGCCAACCCAATTGGAACTTATGATTATCAATCCAATCATCTAAAGCTACAGCTCCAGCCCATAGAAATCCAATGACAAAAACACTTGCAATACCTAATAAGAACCACTTTATCTTTAGCACAAGGTTATTTTCATAGATAATATAACCATTATTGGAACGATAACCTTTCAAAGGCATTCCGGTATAATGATTATTCATTTTGACAATAATGCGAGCATCAGAATCCAAATTCTTACCGTCCTCTTTACACAAAGTGTACTCTTTGCTGTATTGTCTATCATCAAGTATTATTTGGATGTTTGATGAAATCTTATTTATAGTTTTCTCAGTTGTTTCGTAACCATTATGATTTACTCTTATTTTTAAGCCATCACGCAATGCTACTTCGGTAATGTACATTACATCTTTGGCAAATAATGTTTCGTTTACGTATATTTCAGAATTATCTAATTCTTTGTATTTGCAGTTTGTAACTTTTATCCAAGAGCGTTTGAATATCAATTGGCGTTCACTTTCTTGAATAGCAAGTAATTTATTGCTAAAGTTTCGATCTGCTTTTACTTCTTTTACAATATCACGAAAGCCTTCTTTCTTCCATATTATAGACAAGGTTGTATTATATGGGACTTCAATGTCTTTATTAAAAGGTATATTCTGATTTGTAGACTTAATAAATGGTGTAAAACCATTATTGTCAATTGGTACATCAATCTTAATTGCTTGTGACACATTTTGCTTTATTTTTTCTCCGGCATCAAAAAAGAGCCCAGATGCATTGTCAACAAAGCAAATACATTTGTATTTTTTATAATGTATTTGCGCAATAGAATCACCAAGCAACTCATATAGTTGATAATCTGCACCTTTCCCATAAGTACACCAGCCAATGCATCCATCTGGATTATTTCTCACGAATGAAAGTGCTGAATATTGAACATCCTTTTCTGAATATTCTTTTGAAAACAGTTCTTCGATAATTGCTGGATTGATGCCTAAAGCAGCAGACAGTTGTTCATCAATACAACTTATTACAGAGCATAGTTCCGAACCACTAATCTGCATATTGGTCGGCACATGAATCCACGCTGTGGTATTGTCGTTCAGGCGACCACTGCCTTCAGGACGGGCTTTTATAACGCCAAGTAAATATCCAAGATTACCAAGGATTTTAACAATTATGGCGGATTTGCCAGAGCCGTCAAAGCCGTTTAAATCTTTAATGATTGAACGAGAATCGGTTGCAAATTTTGCCCACTCTTCTTGTTTATTAACAGCGAAAAACTCTTGTTCGCCATTGCTTGTTAACTTTATAATTAATCCTAATTTCATGATTTATCCTCTAAATATTTTTTCAAACATACCTCTTTTGCCACCTCTGAAGCTTGCAGATCGTTGTAGTATCAAGCTGACAACATTTTCTGCTGGACGAGAATTAAACTTACAATAGTTTTGGAAACAGACTTCTCCAAGAGAAAAGGCTATTTTTTCAACCTTTCCTTTATTGATTTCGTTATCCTTGCAGATTTGTTCTAAACCATTATAAAAGCCAAGGTACTTGTCGTTAATATACTCTGTAAATGTATCTTTGGTTGCATTTTTAACTTTATCAGCTTTGGTTATCATTATGTAGATAGCATCTGTATCTTTCTTGAAGATACCAGTGTTTTTTATGTACGATACTGCACCTTCAAGATATACACGTTGTGGAAGACCTTCATAAAGTCTGTCTTCTGCACCATATTCAATGACAAATATGTGCATCTTTCTATTTGTAGAACGATTGTCAATAAGAACTTTGGTAAGAGTGTCTAACATGACTTCATCAGTATCAGACATACTATCTCCAGCATTGGCCTTATACATACATCTCATTAACTCTCCTGCCATGTCAATACATGTGATAGGATGTATTTCCCCATCTTTATCAACTAAGTCGAATCCCATTTCGTAGAAAGAATCGACCGGATTTCCTTCCATTAATGTCCCAATTTTGCCATTCTGAAATAGATTGATAAGTTTTGTCATATACCCATATCCTTGTGATTCAGTATCGGCATCCATTGAATATGCCACCTTTCCGCTTGCAGCTACACTTAAAATGGCACCCAAAGCACAACTTTTACCAGAAGAAGGGATACCCCAGAAGTAAATTTCGGTTGACTGTTTGTGAATCTTATCTAGCTTGTCTGAAGTGGAGAAATTCTGAGCAGTTTCTCCATTAAACATCTTTTGAATAAAGAGTTTATCAATGTCAATACTTATCAAATCCTCAACGGAGAGTGTTCCTGAATTTATTAAACGTTTTACCACTCCAGAACTTACAAGATTATGGTCTTCTCTAATTTTGTTCAAAAAATCAGTTTTCTTGATTTTTTTCTCATTAAGGAATTTCTCAATCAGCGCAATGGTCTTATTATCACGTTGTTCTTGGGTAACAGCTGTTTTGTCTGTTGGAACTTGGTTGATTTGAGTTACTAGCGTATCAATATCTACACCCATAATCTCATCTAATAGCAATGAGTTTATAATACTCTTTGCTTCGTTAACGTGAGTACTTGTGGGGTACTTATTAATAAATTCCCTCAGCGAAGTTTTGTCAGTTTTATCAACTAATGTCCATGCGTCGTCTGTGGTTGTTTGTAAGTATATTGCTTGAATTTTATCCTCAAGCTCTAACTTTAATGCACGAGCTTCGGCACGATATTGCCCATTTGGAAAGGTGTCTAAATAGTGCTGAACTGCTTCTATTGAATTAAGTTCTTTTACCTTATTCCATTCATCCGCATCCCCACTTTCCAACAAGGATTTAACTTCTCTCCTTTTTTCTACAGAAAACTCTCCATCGGTATCTTGAACTAATTCGTCAAAAGTCACGACACCTGTTCTTATATATTCTACAAGTTGACTTGCAGAATATTCCGTAACATTATCTAATATCTTTTGTTTCATATAAATTATTTAGGACTGTTTCCATATTCATTTATTCCTGCTTCTCCTTCAGCAAAAAGCATCCAGAATCCGTAAAACGGGATAATTTGATACCATCCTGAGTTCCCTCTGTCATGGCATCGTTTTGCTCCTTGCGCCCATAGAAACCAACAATAAGGTATGAGTATTATAAGATATAGTACCAATAATGCAGCAGCATTAGATTCTGTGGCAGCACTCATCATAACTTCCATAAGTAAATTTATGAAGAAGCAAATAATTATTGATAGACCGTATTCTGTTCTACGTATTCTGCCTGTAAAAGAAAACGGATTGCGGAACATGCCAGGTTTTGACGTTGTGTTAGTCACATGACTTTGTTCCTCTGCTTGCGAGTTCGACATGTTATCTTCCAATGTATTTGTAGTTTCAATTTCACTTGATAAAGTTTCAATCTGGCTTTGACAATTCGGTATAATAGTATTATCTACTTCTGACGTTTCTTCAGCAGTATTATGTTCTATTGTTACTATTTCCTGTTCAAGAAGCTCTTTTACTCTTTTTCTAAGTAAAGGAGTAAATGCACCTTCTGTGTCTTTGCCCAATTCATACATGGAAACAACCCCACTTCTTACCGCATCAGCGATTTCTTCTGGTGTGTAATTTGTAATGTTTTTGAGAATTTCTTTTTTACTAGCCATATTTATTTTTTTATTTTACGAATTAAAAAGTTCCACCATAAATGTCGTTATTATCTATATCGTTTGTTTGATTTGTACTGCCGATAGATATTTCTTCTGTGTTTTTTTCTGACTTATTAACTTCAATCGTTGCTATGGATTTTTTTGATTTGTGAGGTATCAAATAGTATAAACTAATAGCTCGCGTATTCCTCTTCTGTAAGAAATATGGGAACAAAAGCATGAAAAATAGCAGAATACCAGACCAAATAGTATTAAACGCAACACCCTGTGTGTTTCTATAAATGTTTTTTAAATCTTGCAAGCCTTGAATTGCTTGATTATAAGAATTTTGCTCACTGCTGAATGGCTGAATATTATCAGGCTCATTACTCATCTTAAATTCAGATACTTGAATCAGTGTGCTATTCCATGATTTGATTGCATCTGAAATTTTGTCAATATTTCCAATAAGGAAAGCATTCCAAACACTTGCTCCTTGATTGGCACTTTCAATCCATTTCAAGGCAAGAGTCTGCAAACTATCTGTGTTTTGAGACAATAATTGAAGTTGAAGAGTATGAATATAATTTTCTATTTGAAGCGCATCGCTGTCTCCAGAAAATCCAGCGTTTTTGTATTGTATGGGATTTGTACTTTTATTATCAATAATGGTCTTTAAATGCTGACTATAGTTATTGATACGATTGTTGGCATACGAATTATAGTCAGTAAACATTGTTTTTGATTTTTCTATAGATGTACTAAACATCTCTTCAATATGGCTTCGTTCAGAATATACATTCCAATAATGATTGTATGGAATCATGCTCCAAACAAAAGCGACAGGGCACATACAAATTAATACCCTCTCAATAATTATTGAACGGTTAAATCTTCCATCTGTTCCTTTTAGTATTTGTGCTCCGATAAATGTTGTCAACAAAGCTATGTCAATAATGAATACTTTTATGGCTGCCACAGAGAAGTCTCCTCCATTAGAATAAAAGTCACCCATATATGTAACATAACTGATAAATATCAAAGCAACAAAGGCGATGATATGTCCCCACGAGAATTTTAGTGTCTCGTTCCAAGAATAATTATTTGTACCCATATTATTGAATTTTCTTTTCTATGTCACTTATTTTTTTATTCAATGCGTCACGCTGTTCTTTTAATTGTTTAAGCAAATCTTTTAAAGCACTATAGTCATCTATCGGATTATTGCTTTCGGTAGAATTTTGTTCACAACTTTGGGACTGGTCTGTTGAATCATTGTTGCCATCGTGTTCTATAAAGCCAGTATCCAGTATTTGCGACCATATTGGTTCATCCGGTATATCACCATTCCTAACTGCAATGAGAGCTTGATCGACAAGTACCATTGGTGGAATAAATTCATCCAATTTTTTCCCCGTTTTTTGAATAACAGCAATGCATTGCTTTACATTAATGTCTGGTTTTATTGTTTTCATCAAGGCAATAGTTCCAGTTATAATCGGAGCGGCCATACTTGTTCCATCAAACATTTTGAATGAATTATTTGAATAAGCACTATATATTCCTTCTCCAGGTGCTGAAACGTTTGTTCCCAATGAATAGTTTGTAAAGATAGATGATTTGTATTCAGGTGTACATGCTGCTACATTTACTGTGTTATTTGCCAAACGACATTCAGGAAGAATTGCTGTTACAATATTATCATTTCCTGCCGCAAAAACCAAAATGACATTCTTTTCATTAGCTACGTTGATAATGTGCCGATACACTTTTTCCTCATTCTTAAAATACTGTTGGGCTACCTTAATTTGTTCTTCAATTGGCAATTGATTTAAGCCTTGGAAACTTGGCCCGACTGAAATATTGACAATGTTTGCTCCATTATGAATTGCATACATAATACCACTAGCAAGTGAAGAGAATGTGCATAGTCCATTATCAAACACTTGAACTGGCATAATCTTGCATTTTGGGGCGACTCCAGCCGCTCCCTCTGAATAGAACTCCGTGGACCCGACAGCTAAACCTGCAACATGAGTACCGTGACCTTGTCCTGGACTTAATGCTCTATTTTGAGTAAAAACATTATATGCTTTAAAAAATCTGCCCTTAAACATATTATGATTTACATCAATTCCGTCATCTATTATTGCGACAACAAGATTAGGATCTCCCATTGTTATATCCCATCCCTCTTTTACGTGTGTTGCTTTTAAATGCCACCCTTTATTTACAGTTGATTGGCTTTTGTTACCATGCAGCACCATTATAGATTCATCTACAATGAAAAATTTCTGATCGGAAATTTTTATTGGTAATTCTTCACGGATATTATTACGTTGTCCCTCAGGAATTTGAATTTGAATCATTCTAACATTAGGGTCATATCCAATAATTTGATAGTTGTCTGAAGGATATAATCGTTTAAAATCTCGTACCCATTTGTTCAAGTCTGCATTTTCATTTTCAAAATAAATATTTAGGCGATTATCAATAACATCAGGGGTTCCAGGATTAGATACAATAGGTGGCATAATACCCACATCGCCAACTATTGGTGAAACTATACCATTCTCAGGTAAACGTCCATCACTGCCAACAATGTCAGTGATAGTACCATTATTGTCACGAATTGTTCCATCTGGTTCAGTAATCTGCTCTATTTTGTCTGCTCTATCAATTGGTAACACGGCATTTCCGTCGCGATCGACCAAAACATCACTATCACAGCCTCGTAATAGCCATGATAATAACCAAATTAATAGAATAATCAAGAGTAACCATAGTAACCACTTTAGACAACCTTTACCAGAAAAAAGTCCTGTAAGCCAAAGCCACCATCGCTTATACCAGGGTTGCTTTTTTTCGTATTGCGCAATGCAAACTTTATTATCAGTCAGAGCCGTAAGAGGATTAATATTCCAACCGGTAAAACGATATCCCTTATTGGGCATTATTGTTGGAATTTCTGATACTACAGGGGCAACTCCCAGTGGTTTTTTGATAACTTTATTTCCATACAATGTTCCATGCTCACCTGCGGAGAAGAGACATTGAACAAATTCTTGCTTGTATTCGGCAGAGAAAAAAGTATCGTTGTCAATAGGCGCATTGACACTAGGCGTCCATTGGGTAAATACAAATCCTTTATTTGCCTTAATGACAGGTATTTCTTCTGCACTCAAGATATGTCCTTTGGGAACTTCAATGGACGATTCACCTTCTAAAACACCATTAACACCAGCATCAAAGATAACTTTCACTAATTTTTCCTTTTTTTCTGTCACAGGTGCTGTTGTATTTGTTTTAACATATTGAGCTGTGAAAATAATATCATCTTGCACCTCATGTCCAATCGGGTTAGGTGTCCAACCGATAAAACGATATCCGTCATTTTCAATGATAATAGGAATATCTTTTGTTGTGATAATATGCCCCTTATTTCGGTTAATCATCGTTAGATACGGAGCACCTGCTATCGTTGTTGCAAGTTTTCCATGTCCTGCTAAATCAAAAGATATTTTCTTTTTGTCATACTTGACAGCTGTCTTAAACCATTTTCCATCACTTGTATGTTTACCTTCATCAAGTCGCATTCCCCATGCAATGAGTACAACTTTCTCGTCATAACAATAGATAAATTCATCATTGATATATTTTAAAGCTCCACTAAGAATAGAAAATTCTTCAGGATTTAACTTTCTTAATGTTTCCTGGTAATGTTTTAACGTATCATCCTTGATTTGAGAGTAATGTTTCTTTTCTGAGTCAGAAAGCTCAGTAAATTTTTTAGGTGTATTATTCCACTCGTCAACATACCAGAAAATATTGCCATCTTCATAGAAAGGGCAAGCAAGGAAAGACTGATATTGGGGTGATATACGACTCTTTACCACGCTTTCCACACTCTTATATCGTTTGTAAAGTGGGTCTGAGCCAATGCCTTGATAATCGGTGAAATCAGTGTCATCGATATGTCCAAGTAGTCTTTTATTATAAAATGTAGCTCTTGCCATAGTTCTTTCATTTATTTGTATATAGCGCTTTACAATTATCTATAATATCTTTTATAATAGCATTTGCAATTGGGTCACTATGCGAAATATCCGCAGAATACAAGAGTCCGATGACCAAAAGATTTTTCCATCTTTGAAAATTATCCCAAAACGGTAATTTCATTAATGTTTGGATTGAGACGGTCGTTGGGTCAGAAGCATCATCAAAAGCTTGTAGTGCGTCATACACACTGATTTGTGCGTGTTTGAGATCACTTGCCGCAGATGACAAGTCTATAATTAAATTACATGCTAGTGCTTTAGTACGTATATTTTCAATATCCTTATCCGTCATATACATACGTCCTATTGAACTAACAAAATTATTCAATGTTAGTGAGGCAAAATCAGCAATTGCATTTGGTAAATCATTATCAGGAAATACTCTCGAATACTGATCAATCTTAGTAGATATGATTTTCTGAACTCCTAATTTCTTACAAAGGCTTTGTAGCATAAAAGCAACTTCATCAGAATGAGGAAGATATTTTTCGAGTTTTTTCACCTGTTTATTGATAAATATCGTCCAGTGGTCTAAAATATTATTTGATACAACGTCTGCAACTGTTGCAGCAACACTACACTCATTTGAAACAACATCATCAACAGTAAATCCATTTTCAGCAAACTCTTTTTCTAATGTTGCTATATCACACGCATAATAGTCGCATAATCGTTGGATATTAAGTTGCTTATCTTCATTTGGATTAATGCCCGCTTGTGTCCTAATTAAAATTACTTCATTAAAGTCTTTAGGAGTTTCTGTTTTCAAAATAACGATGTCATATGCAATCTGTCGTAAATCTCCAACAGGTATCATTAGTTGGTCAATAATATAACCAAATATTTCCGGCTTCTTGCCAATTTGCGAATCAAGACGTCTACGTATTTCTCCGGCTATTGTTCTAGTTCTTGCATTGTTTTCCTCTTTATTTTCTGGCTCATAATATGTATTTAGTTTGGCCAACATTTCATCCCTTATTGCTTTTAATTCGGTTAAATACTTTTCTCTTCTAGCGGCTTCCAATACGCTGGAGATTGCGTCTAAATCACGAATAATAGCTTTAGAACCATCACAATTCAAAGAAGATACCTCGTCCCAAGATGCCTTAGGATTAGCAAAATGCTTCTTAACAAATTCGTTGTTAAGAAAGTTCCGCTCTAAATTATTAAAATATTCTGGGTAATCATCGTGGATATGTCGCGCTACTTCTGGTGACTTTGTTTTGTCATTGTAACCATCGAAGATTTGATTTTTCATTGACCAGTAATAGTCACGAAGTAAATAAATACTTTGAAAAGCCTCAGAACGGAATAAACCGCCACGTATCACCCAATTATCAAACCATGTAGCAGGCTTAATAATTTCAGGCAGAACAGTCTTGAAGCGTTTCCAATGTTCAGAAAGCAACTCTGTATTGGTAGACAAATCATTTTTTGTCCTTTCTAATTCGATGTTGAATTTTGTTGCAATCAAAAACAATGGAGAAATCCCATTAGTTCTTGTTAAATCTTCAGTACGTTCTTCAGGGGTTTTACCTATATTAGTTTCTATCCAATCATTAATAGTTTCTCCTAATGTTGGTTCATTCTTTTGATCATTATGGTGACAAAACAAAACAGCACTTATTCTTAATGAGCGAGAATACTTATTAAAAAGATATGCTACTTTGCCACGGCGTAGTATTGTTGGTAAGACTGTTCCTATTTCCTGTTCTTTGAATTTTTCACGAGAACGTGCTCCTGGGAAATCCAGCAGATCAATTTTGTTTAAAAAATGTCTGTTTTCTGCAATTTGTTTAGGCAAGACAAATGTTAATTCTGCAATGAGAGCTGATAATGATGACTTATTAAAATTGCTAGCCAACAACTTTCCGTTTGCATTATATACATCGGTAACCAATACATCGGTAGCTGTTTCATGCTTTAATCCGCAAACAGAATCCAACCACTCGATCTTTAGCAGTGTTCCTTTATCTCTAAGTACAGCATCAAATGGGACATAAATGTCAGTTTCAAACTGTATCTTCTTGTATTCATTCACTAATAAGCTAAAAAGATGGCTTAGCTCTTCATTCTTATTCCATAGTATGCTAAATATCTTGACCCAATGATCACTTGACACGTACTGGATTTTGGGTGCGACAATCTTGCGGAAATCTGAATGTGTAATGTTTGCCGCATTGGCTCCCAAAACTTCTGCAATATAATCACAGATATCCTTTACGTCATCTTCTGTAAGAACTTCTTGAACAGGTGTCGTTTTGTTCGCCCAAAGATACTGAACAGTTAACAATTCGGCATTAATTGAATCATGCAAAAGGACTTTGCTGTTATCTATTTTAAGGTCGTTATAATATGAATCAATTAAAAGCATTAACAAATCTGCAATAGAAAGATTTTTAATCTTTATAAAATCCTTCATAGCATCATTATTGTTATTGATAGTAAATCTTGTTATTACACCTGTTGATTCGGTTTTAGAAGTATTACCTCCGCTGGGATTCAAGTCATCAATAAAACTATATTCTTTACCATCATTTATAATGACAAAAGGGGATTCAGCTGTTGACAACAGACTACTTATTAGGTAGGATTTTCCGACCTGACTTTCGCCATATGCCGCAGCCGAACAATTTTCTGCTAATGCATTAGCAATTCTTTTTAGTTTTCTACGATACTCTTTCAGTTCTTCAACAGGGAATGTGCTTTTGCCAAATTTTTTAGCCCATATGATTGAACGTTCAATTTCTGCTATTTGTGAGTTTATATCCTGTATCATAATATATTTGCATTATTGAATATCAAAAGCTCCGGTGTCAAGCCAATAGCGCTCGTCCGCTCCTAAACTTTGAATATTTATCTCAATATTACTATCTGCCAATTCATTACCTTTTTTATCAGTAATAGCTGTAATTACTAATTTTTCTTTATCATCTTCATCGCGTTCGATAGATAGTTGAAAAGGCATTCGTAAACGTAAATCATCAATTATTTCTTTAACCTTAGCAAGAGCTTGCGTTTCATTTATTGAGATACCTTCCTGAATGGCTTTATTTTTTATGTGCTCTAACATCTTGTGTTGGTTAAAATCAATGACATATAATTTCCTTGAAGGATAAGAGTCCAATCCAATTTGTCGAACATTTAAAGTCGTAGGCAAAGAACTAACCAACAGTTCTCCCATATTTTTTTCAGGAGTTATGAAGTATTCTATCGGTTGTCCTTCCCGCGAAGATTCTATATAATTAATTACAGACTTTAATTTTTTATCCAATTGCGATTTGTCTATTAGGAATTTGTCAAGATTACCAAGAGATGTCGCATAATAACCGACTAACGCTCCCATTGCAACAATGGTTTTTGCTGTGGCTTTCCCAGTGTTATTTTTATTGGGATACCAATGTCCTACAAAATAATCATTCAATAATATTAAACGATTTGGAGATACAGAATAATACTTTAAAAAAATATTGCGAATAGGAGATAAAGACGAAGGTCGTCCCGACAATAATACAATGTCGCAATTATAGGCATACATTATAGTCGCAATTTTCTTTAAAAGAGGTTCGAAAGCTCTTGATATAACATCAGAAACAGCAAATTTATCAAACTCCCATTCAAGATCTTCTAAATCAAAAGAAAAGTATTTCTTAAATCCTTCTTTTATTCGTTCATTTGGCGGACAATCTTCAAACACATCCGTATAGCGTATTGTACAATCCTTAATATCATTAGCTAACATATCAAGGAAGCAATATATTAGTGGGATAGAATATTGTATATTGAAGTCCCTCCGAAGTTTCCGGTCTGAGATTGTTTGCCCGGTATAATCTGGACCAAAAAAATTGCGCAAGCGTTGCCGATATTCAGTTTCAGAGAGCTCTTTCATTTTCTTCCTAAATGCACTATTGGGCGAAAAGAACATAATTTTCCTTATAAGTTCATTGAGCATCTCATCTCCGGCGTAATAAAAGCTATCGTAAAAAAGAGGTTCAGGTGTAATGGTTGTTACATCTCCCTTTGTATAAGAATAACGGCTAATCATTAGGTCTGATGTTCCTGCGCCAATATCCAAGGATCCAATTGTTAGTTCGGGTTGAACGCTATTTTGGGAAATTTTCCCGTATAAATTAAAAAACTCTTGGCAAGACCCTTTATATTTCCAACCAATTTCACCATATATATATACTAATTGAGAGCAAGTTGCCTCATCGTAATACCATTTGTTTTCTGTGTCTTTAAACGTAGTAACAGCAGGTGCAATGTCAACTCGGAAATCTTCATTTTTAAACAGATTTAGCAACTTTACTGCATCGCCAGCACATTTAACAAGAGCTTCTCTTTCAAGTTTCGACATAGCCGTAGGACAAGTAACAACCATACGTCGTATGCGACGAGGCAATGTCATATCACCTCGGTCTATTCGATATTGATTATTATTGATTTGTGCCTGCGCTTGAACGAGCATCTCAAGGAAAGCAAAAGTCATAAGTGAACGTCTTGAATAGTGATAAGATTGCCCTCCCGTTCCGTTGATTGCTAACTGCCCATTGCTTTGTAAGTGTTCTGAGATACCTGGAATATTTAATATGTGATTATCTTTTTCTCCATCAAGTACCATAAAGTTCCATTCATCCTTACTTTTATGCCCATCCCAAAGATACCTTTTGGGACTTGACATGGTAGAAAGACTTTCTTTGTTTGCCCCCGATTCAGTTGCACGATGTATCAAATGATTCGCTTCTTTTCCAAGCCTTACAAAACTTGGATATACAAATTGTTTACTGCCTTGTATTCCAAAGTCGCCAAAATCCACCTTCCTAAATGCTAATCGCATATCAAAAGGTTCTTTATATGTATTGATTGTAGTGCCATTGGAGTCAGTTTTCAAAAGATTTGTATAGTCAATTAACTCCAATAGATTTACTTGATTGAAATTTGAATTATCTTCAACAAGCAGTGCGGTTGTTTGCGAGTTGCCTATGTCAATAACCATATCAACATCTTTCACCAAGACATCTTTGTCTTTAAACAAAGATACCTTGGGAAACAACTCGTTCTGAGCAATATAATCAATTAATAAATAATAAGAAGCTATATAATTAAGTTTTTTTCCAGACTTTATCTTACCTACACTACTTATATTAGGATGAACTAAAGAAAATAAATAGTCATTTATGTATTCCCACTCTTGTTTTGGTGAGCAATAATCCATGAGATAAAACTCCTGCTTGCACACCTCAAATTTCATTTCAGTCATGAACTGATCTGGGAAAATAGGACATTCTTCATATTTACTATTCTGTTCTACAGTACGAGTATCAAATGCTAAAATTACATTATAGTGTTTGGCTTGTTCTGTAGAGTCAATAGGTATAAGCATAAATCGACTCCAGTTTAGTGGGCCAAATTTAAATTTTGTTTTACTACGTTTGAAGAAATATGGCAGTGGTAACCATTTATTTTCAAAGAAATCTAAAGTATTGGCTTTATCGGAAAAAGTCATTTTGTAAATTTCACCTGTACACTGCATCTCTTCATCAATCATCAAAGGGATTATTCCCTCTTCTGCTAATGAACTAACATCAATATCTCCACAACCAGTGGCCTCTGATAAGAATCCGTTATCAAAGAGCTTTTTTTTCTTAAAAAAATACCTATTAGTTTCTGTTGTTATTTCATGGGCTAAATCAAGAATCCATTCGCCATTTGTAGTGTCATACCATTCGTGAAACCATAAACTGAACTTTTCCTTTGTCTTAATTTCCAAAGGAAAAGTCGTAATGTGTATGCCTGAATTTGCAATTAAAGTATATGCCATATTACTAATTTTATAGTTTAACTCTTACGTAGAGTTGGTACACTTCTGTAAAAAGTTGAATAGACATAGGTTAGGTAAAATGTTTGAGCGATTTCGCCAAACATTTTACTTCTCCCCTAAAATTCCTGCAAAGAAAAACATACTATCTGAAAATAAATTTGTAGTTTTGCAATCGGTTAATGCACTCTACGTAAGAGTAGAAACTTTTGCCAAACAATCTATCCCTAATAAGTCCTTTTCACACAAATATCTAGCATACATTTATTCGTGAGTGTTGTGATAGAGCTAAATGGAATTTTATTTGCTCTTATTTAAAAGATTAAGAATCTTATAGTTGGCATTGTCTATGACATTGGTTTGAATAGAAGAAAGATAGATTCTCGTGGTTTCCTCGTTGTCATGTCCCATGCCTAGACTGATGGCTTTCATCGGGATATTTTTGGCTTGGGCAATACTTGCCCAAGAATGCCGCGCTACATACATGGTTAGTGGGATGTTGATCTTGGCAAGTTCTGCTATTCTTTTCAGGTACTTGTTTATCAATAACATCCTGTTCAAATATTGTTTCCTTTCCGTACCATCTTCTCTTATAATAATCGGAAGTAAAAATACACTTTGTAGATTAGGGTGCTTCATAACAATGTCATCCATAGGCTTTTCCCATTTAACCACCATCTGTTGCCCGGTTTTGCGCCTGTTATATACGACAAAACCATTCGACAAGTCTTTTTTCTTTAGGTATGCTATATCAATAAACGACATTCCACGCATATAAAATGAGAAGAGAAACATATCTCTTGCAAAATCAAGCGTAGGTGTACTGCTCAAATCCAAATCTTTAATTCTTTTGATTTCTTTCAGGCTGATGGCACGTTTGGGAGTCTTGTCAACCCCGGTATAAACCCGTTTAAAAGGAGTGGTCTGCTTTGTGAGTCCGTCTTCCACAGCACGATTATATACGCTACGCAATACTCTCAAGTAGAATGAGGTAGTATTTCTGCATAAATTGGCCATGCGCATATAATTCTCATATTGGCAAATTAAATTCTCATCAATCATGTCAAAATGCAAGTCTTCTTTATTTCTGAACTTCATAAAACTCAGAAGCATTTGCCTGTAAGTTTCACTTGTTCGATCTTTCCCGGCATTTTTCAGTCGTTCTATTTGAACTTTAATGTATTCAAAGACGGTTGACTTGTCAGAGGACAAGGCATAATACTCCTGCACAATATCATCTGAAGAGAATGGCTGTCCTTTATTCCCTAACTGTTCAATGATTCTATACAATCTTTTTTTCTCCCATGCGATTTTCTCTTTTATTGATTTGATTATATCATGTCTATTGGGAGGTAGGTTCGGGAACTGTGCAATATCACCACAATGTTCGTCCCATTCCGATTCAAATATATGATAGGAGGTTTTTATCTGTTTAACCACTCGGTTGTGAATAACTTGAAAATACAAAGTGCCCTCTTTCTTAGGGAGAGAGGACACTCTAAACTTTAATTTTACTGATGCCATATTACATGTTTATTTAATTTTATATTGTTGTATCTCTTTTATCATGGCTTTCACATCTTCTCCTACTTGCACGAAATTCTTGTATAGAATGCGTTCCCGCTCATCCCTTGATTTGAAAGTATAGAACTTAGGGAGAGGAACATAGCCGGCTTCCTCTTTTTTGATTTCCTGCATATCGAAGTCTGTCTTACAGAAGAATTTGGATGTTTTGAACTCCTCGTTTTCTTGAATGTTCATAGAACCCCCTTTCCCTGTTTTGGTCTTTACAAAGTCCCGTGCCGTCTGCCCGCATATCCAGCCTGTCGGCATGTCGGAGATTTTGGAAGCAGGAACAAGGCTATCCAAGTTCTCGTTTAGGTTAATGGAAGTTTTGTCTCTGTCAATGGTTACACCCTTTTTGAGTTGTACAACCTTGCCGAAGATGTCTGATGACAACCATTCCAATGTTTCTTTTGCCCGTGCAGACCCACTGACTACATTGCCGACGGTGGTGATAATCTTCTGCATACCTACTTTACCATAGTCGGCTTCCAACTGTGGCAGTTCCTGAAAGCCCAAGGTCACGCTTACCTTGTTGCTTCGTGCCGTACCTATCAGGCGGTCTATCTTGTGAAAATACAGGGTCGGCAACTCGTCCACGATGATGCTCACGGGGATGTTCTTGCCCTGTCCGGTGTTTACCCTTGTGACCAGCCTGTTCAGGATAAGGGCATTCAGCGCACCGATGATGCTTTCCATTTCCGGGTCATTGGCAATCAAAAGGTAAGACGGATTCTTGGGATCGGAAACCTTCAAGTCGAAGTCATCTCCATCCTTGTGGAATATCCAATAACTCTCCTTGGTTGCCAAACGCGAGGTATAGACACGCAGTGTGCCAATCATACCTTCCAATTGTTCCATTGCCTTGTTTTTCAAAGCGGTCTGGAACGGACCGAGCAGCGGAGCCACTTCATTGTCGGTCTCCAGTACCTCGAAGATAGTCTGATAACTTTCATTGAGGAACGAAAGGATATGCGGCATGTCGGAATACCGTCCAAGCCAGTAGGCTGGTTCCACTTCCTCGCCAGCAGAATTGAATACACGCCCGGTTGGAATCATCCGTTTGGTTTGCTTGTCCTGCACTTTTTCTGCCGTAAGCATATTACCATCCTTGTCATATGGTTCTTTGCCCCAGTTGCAGAAGAAATAGATACAGGCCGCCAAGAAGTTCACTGCCGAGGTCTGGAAGAACTGGTCGCTGCCACCGCCTCCTTCTTTTTTGCCTTTTTGTAAAGATTCAAGCAGGGTTTCTGCGGTTTCAGAAGCGGCTGCAAGGTTATTGATGTATTTCAATTGGATAGGATTCACCCTCCGGCTGTACTCCACATCCACGAAGTTGATGATGTTGAACTTGCATCCCTTGGGCAAATTTCCGAGCTTTTGGTTCTTCTTGTAATGGTAGTAGAGTTTGGTCGCCAGTGTCGGAAACTTGTAGTCGTATGCGACCATGGCAAAACCTTTGGCGGAGTGCTGACGGATAAACGGTTCGATGATAGAGAATGTCTTACCGCTACCCGGAGTACCGACCACCCATGTACCCCTGAACGGATTGACGATATTCACCCAGCCCTTGCGGAATTTTCCCTTGTAGTAGTACCGCATGGGGATATTCACGCTGTACTTGTTCTCCACCAGTTCCGTACATTGCTCGAAACTCTCGTTCTCAAAATTGAAGCGGTCTTTGAGCAAACCATCTTTAAGAAACTTGGAGATATTATCAAGAGCGATATGAACCAGTACCACGCCAATCACAGATGCGAACATATAGAGCCAGATGTTCAGGCGCAAGGTATAAAGCCTTGTTTCCATCGGATAACCATACAACCATACAGACAGCACAATCAGCCCTATACCTATTATAATAGGATAGAAGACTTGTTTCCGACCATTGAACTCCAATTTCTTCTTGTTCCTCGTACCTATGCAGGTTATGCAGATAAGAAGGAATGTGGCGAGCTTACTATATGCAAGGTTACCGTCATTATAGATTACCCAACGCTTGATACGCCCATGTATGTCGCATAAGATGCCTCCCCAATGGTCAAGCATGGCAGGATCAATGGCATACTCGAAGAACTCCATCAGAACGGAGATATAGACAACCGAGCGGAAAATCCTGTAAAAACCCTGTAATTCTTTACTTTCTTCCATAGTTGTGGCTATTTCTTTCTAATGCCCCACAGGACATGGATGTGAGGCCAGTATAAGAGGTCTTTATCACTAAGTTGGCTGACATGGGAAACAGCATACAGGGGTTCAAGCCCTAAAGTGTTATGTAATGCAAAGGCTCGTACCCCCACCATAAATTCCTTAAGGAATGCCCGTACTTCATCGTCAGGACCGCAAGTCATGAAATCATAGAAGTTTTGAGCCAATTCTTCTTTGATATAGTAAAGCTGACTTTGAAAAATATCCTGATAACGGTTGATACGACCGTTCCATTCGGCCCGCATTTCTTCCCTGCGTTTTCTTACGGTTGGGAATTTCCTGAAGCAGTCGATCCCATCGTCAAGGAATATAAAATCACCATAAAACTCCTCTGCGCTCAGACATCTGCATCTTAATAGATACCCGAAGAATCCTCTGTTCGGATGTGCTATGTCCATATACTGCGGTATCTTGAAATCGTTTATTCCGTTCATTGTCATAATTCAATTGTTAATGGTTATTATTGGGCGTACTTGGTGGGCTTGTGTCTTGGGTGTGTCGTGTATCGCACCGCTGCTCATGGAGAAAAGCCAAGCCTTGGCGGTTTGCTGTCCGGCCACTTCGGTACTCGTCCAGTGCCAACAGTCATCAGCTTCAATAGACAGGGTATCTCCACCGCACATTTTTATAATGGGATTGATTTTCTCTTTGGCATGATAGAGCAAGCGCATCTGTGCCACTGATGGGATATAGGAGGATTGTCCGTATCTCCACAAATCGAAGGCTTTTTCCGCCAATGGCGAGGACGCATCGCTTGTATTCAATAGGGCAAAGGTGTTTTCAAATCCGTCCAATGCGGCTATGTCGGCAGAGGTGTTTTGCTTCACACCTATGCTGTCGGCAAAAGCCAATGGCTCCAAATCCCACAGATAGACGGCATATCCGTTACCCTCTGTCTTTTCGTCATGGTTGACATGAAATACTACTGCAATGGCTTGTTTGCCAGAATGTTCAAAATCGGATACAGACAATACCTTGCCATCCGTACATAGGATGTGGCAGGGCTTCATCGACGTGTCCGGATAATCCCTGTGTTCGTCGCAAGCCACAAATAAAGCGGTGATGGCTAACATCCCGACCAGTCCGACTGCTTTGTTGTAAAATTTCTTTTTCATCTTTCCCTTAGTTTAGTGGTAATTTAATTCCAAGGACGATACCTGTGCGGAACAGGTCTTCGCCTTTTATCATTAAATCCGTCTTGACCTGACAGAACAACTGCCAGCCGCCGCACAATACATAATTGTGCTCATATCCGAAGTGGATGCCACCCAAGAAACGATGGGTATCACTTCCTGCCGACGCACCGATACGGACATTGCCGTAATGGTTGCGCCCACGTACCACACAAGGCTTGTAGGCGACACCGACCCCATAGCTGCGGTAGTTCCTCCTGAATGATTCCGGGCAGATATGACCGCATGATTCGCACTCATCCCATTTGAGATAGCCATTGGCGAAAAATTCCCACGTGTGATGGTACTTGCCCTCGTGCTCGTAGGAGAGAGTGAGATCCAATCCATTTTGGTAGAGGCAGCCGATACCTAATGAAAGTCGGTCGCTGTTGCTCTGCGCCTTGCCGGAGACGGCAAAGGCAATGATTGTCACCAACGCCAATACAATTCTTCTCATACTCATTCCTCCTCCAATAATGCCCGGTTAAACGAGTCGGCTGAAAGCACATCCTCATAGTCGATATTCAGACTGATGTTCCTGCCGCTTATCTGCTTTTCTGTCATCTCAATGGTAAGCACCTTATCATTGGGGAAGGTCATTTTCTTGATCACAATCACATTTCGATAACCGTGACGGAAAGATTTTGCCTGTTCAAGAACCAATGCCGGGGTCAGTTCTATGATTTGGGCATTGGTAGCCTTGGCTACTTTCTTGTCGGCAAGTTTTACCCGAATCTCGTCAATATCGAAACGGATGTTGGTCTTGTTTTCAATGGAGAAGTCTATGAAAAAATAATCACCGACAGCATAGATGTTGTTCAGTTTCATCGTCATGCGGTGCGAACGGCTTGTTACATTGTGGTATTTTGCCGGCGAGTTCCATATCCGTCTGGCAAAACGTGTCATGTCAGCCAATGGCATACTTACAGCTGGATTGTTGTAGGAGTTACGTTCCCGCAACTCTATTTCCTTATCTGTTACAGCTTCTTGCATTCTTGTGGTATAGAGTAGCGCATACTGGGTACGATAGCGTTCTGTAACGATGGTTACAATAGCCAACACTTCGCCATCTTCATGCCCGGTCTCTTTGGGCTTCAGGCGAATGGTGTTGTTTATGGGCTGGTCTCCAACCACCTTGTCTGTGGAAATATCGACAAAACGGATTGGCTCGGAAGCTGTGATGACCGTGGTCACTTGTTCGTTGACGGTCAATTGTTCCAACTCCTCGTAGGTCTGCTGGGCGAAAGTTGGCAGGCATGAAAAAACTGCCACAACTCCGATACAGATAGTTCTGAAAATCTTCATGTTTCTAAATCTTTGAATGGATTATTTACTTTGCATTATTTCTTTTCCTGGTTGTTGACGAGATAGACAAACGTGCCGTATTTCAGACTGACCTTGTTCTTTTTGATATTCTTGCTGATGGCGTTACTTGTCTTCTGGTAGGCATCCTGAATAGCCTGCATACCCCATTGGGTCAGGCTGTTCCCGTTATTGCCGGTATTCATGCTCATATTGCTGTTGAACGTTCCGCTGGCAACATCCTTTGCGGTCTCCCTGAATGAACTGGACGGCACATATAGCCCCTCCAATCCGTCAGTGTCGTAAAGGGCAAGGCTGACCTTGATGATTTCATCATTTACAAGCACATTGCCGATAGTCCCTTTTACCCTTTGCGAAGAAAAGCCGCTCATGATGGCATAGAGGTAAGAGCCACTTTTAACTATCGTTTCGTTTATCTCCACATCATCCAATAGGCGAAGCCTTACACGACTGCCCTCTACGGCTTTGACATTCTCGTCAATGATTGCTTTGATAAGGTTCGGCTCGTGTTCATTGTGGGCGATGGTATTGAAATAATCGGAAGTGACTTTTACTTTCTTGACCATTTCGCCCGGCTTCTCGGTATCGGATGGCGCACTTACGGCACGGCTGTCTTCCTCGATTGTCCCACTGACGGTAACAGAAGTATCAGCTTGCTCTTCAAGGCTGTCATCCATAATCGGAGCGACCTGTTCCTGTGCCTTCAATCTTGCTTCGGCAAGGGCGCGTTCCAACTCTTTGAGGGCTTCCTGTTCTCTCGTTTTGGCATCGGCTGTTTCTTCGGCCAACGCCTTCTGCTGTTCCAGTTCGCCCAAGAGGGCAACTTCTTCCTGGCTGTACTGCGATTCATATTTTTCTTTGTCATCGTCGGGTTCATCACGTTCTATGTTATCTACTGCCGAGTAGTCTTGTATCTTTCCCCACGATTTTTCCATATTCTCATATTTGCTTCCGATTCCGTCTCCACCCTTAATCGTGGCATCGGGCAGGTTAGGGTTCAGAAATTCCGTTGTCTGGAGACTTTTGTCGGGAATCTCCGCTTTCCCTGTATTGAACAGATCGAATATGAAATATGAGGCTGCCAGCAACGGTATGTACAGAATGGCTGGAAGCATATATTTCGGCTGCTTGAAATTGATTTTCTCAAATATCTTCTTCATCGTTGTGCTGATTGTCAGGGTTCAACTATGGGACTTGCCAAATCTTTGTGCCGTTTGTTGAGCAGGCTGTCTTGTACTTCCGTGGCACTTTTCATTTCTTGTCCGTGGTGGTAAACTTTCGCCAAGCGATAGATGTTGAATGTGAATGTACCGATGACAAATCCGAATACCATGACCAGAAACAGAATCTTGTTTCTGTTGGCAAAGTCCTGTATATTCGCTGCCATCCTGTCGATACGGGTAGCTCTGGCGAATTTTCGTCCTGCATTCACGTCACGTTCATATCGGTCTTTGTATTGGGGATCATTTTTGTCGGGCATTTTTTCGCCGACCAGCATCCTGCGGAATCCTTTGATGTTCATAACTATACGTTTTAATAAGTTGTTTTCGTTTTCTGTTCAATGTCTTTGTTGAGAAGGGTGCGCCAATTCACTATCAACAGTCCGTGCGGATTATTTTCGGTTCTCGGTACTCGTTTAAGCTGTCCTGCCGTAATCAGCTCACGCATTAGGATATTGCTCCTGCGCTCGATACGCTGCCGTCCGTAATAAGTGAACTCCATTTTACTCTTGTCAAAAGCGATACTGTCGCAATAGATGGAGAAAACGGCACTCGTTCCCAAGATGTTAGAGTAAAAGCCTTTCTCTTTAAGCGTGTTGTATTGGGCTAGCCCGGTCTCGTCCACCAGATACATCGCCTTGTTCATCGTATAATGTATGTATTTGTCATCTGGTGGAAGCGTAAAGAAGTAATGGTGGAACATCTCTACATGGCTCTTGGCTTCCACTTCAAGTGTCTCATCCATTGTAGTACGGTTAACTAGTATCGGTACATTACCGTCCAATACATAAACCTTTTTCTGAGCATCTGCGACCATTGTCTTTGCCGTCCAAATGCTGCTCACGCTAATGATGATACAGCCGATAAGGAAAAGTGAGCAGATGATCCCGACTAATTTGATTTTGTTCTCTAAATTTTTTATAACCATCGTAGTATTCGTATTTATGTTAGTCATTATCGCATCATGGAACCAATTGCGCCTGTCGCTGTCATCTTCGCCTGTTGCGCCACGCCTTCACCGAAGTTTCTGGTGGAGAAAGCGGTATCGCCTTCCGGTATCATCCATGCAGCCAAGTCAGGCACAAGATTCAGGCACTTCAACGCCACGATACTTGCCGCCATGAGATAACCGGCAGAGAAGAAGCTGTTTTGCAGATAGGCAGCCATAGTTTGCTCGCTGACAGTGATTGCAGTCAGGTTCTCCACCTGTATGCAAAGCACGATGTCAAAAAGCAACAATACATAGAAGCCCACGAAGTAGAGCATAGCTCCATAGAAGTGTACGGTCAGATAACGTATGAGCCATTTTGCCCAGGCTCCTTCCCATTTTGGCAATAGTGAGAACGCCCACTGTATCGGTCCGAAAATGGTAAGCATACCAAGCAGGATCTGTTGGCAATAAATCGTCGCCCACCAACCGATTCTAAATACTATCAAGGCTATCAGCATCACGATTTTGTCTATACCTACCACTATTCCCGAAGTAAGAGAGGTGAACCAGAGTTTGGCCGCATCTTTCTCCATATTTGTCACTTCATCCACTCCGGTCTGTTCCATAGTGGCTTCTATCAGATTAGGGTCAGAAGTGCCGCTATGTGCCACGTCAGCCTGTGCTTGCAGGCTGGTGTACATGGTGTCCCTTGTAAAAATGAGTTGTTGGACTTCCTGGAATTTATCTTCAATCTGTGTGGCTTCTGCTTGGTACAGGTCGTGAGTATAAGACCCGATGCAGTTTGGGATATATGAGAGAAAATCCAGTACGCACCAGTTACTCCCACTGTTTGCCATGCCTGTATCTGCTGGAGGATACCACCAACAAAGAATAATGGAAACCGCCAGTGGTTTGAATAGTTTCATAATATCCAGCGGCTCGTTCTTGACCATCATCTTATACGCCATACCTGCCGCCATGACGATAGCGAATAGGGCAGCAAGTGCCATACACATCTGCAAGATCCACCAATTATTACAGATGGGTAAAAACATAGGAAACCAAATATAACAAAATAGGCTAAATCGCACTGATTTATAGTTAGTTATGAATAAAGTCCGATTTTTGATTAGACCGTTATATTTGCCTAAATTGAGATATTTTCGCGCGCTTTTTGTCCCGTTTTTGTCCCTTTTGGATTTATCTTTGCGAAGTGCATAAGTGACTGATAAACAATATAGTAACAAATCCAAGAATCGGATAATACAGAAAATAAAATGGGACGAAAGAAGAAAGAAATCAAAATGAAAGAGCCTGTCCGCATACGCGAGAAGAGGCTCAACGACGGCAATGTAAGTCTGTATCTCGACATGTATTACATGGGTGCAAGGAAAAAGGAGGGGCTGAAGCTCTACCTCATTCCGGAAGTGAACGCTGCCGCCAAATTACAGAACCGGAATACGCTCAAGCTTGCCGAGCAAATCAAGGCGGAGCGTATTCTCGACATTCAGCAACATGGACTTGTAAATTGGGAGAGCGTGAAAAAGGGGCGGATGACGCTTGCCGCATGGGTGGAGAAGTACACGAAAGATGAGAACGGCCTTACTCCTGCAAGCATGAGGTCGAAACGGAACGCGCAGGCAAGGGTGGAACAATACCTATTATATATAGGGAAGCCCAATCTTGCATTGAAAGAGGTGGACAAGGATTTCTGTAAGGGCTTCATCGCCTTCTTAAAGACCTGCACTTTCAATAACGGGAAAAAGACATTGGGCAGCACCACCTGCCGTATCTTCATGAATCGTTTAGCTGCCGCCTTGAACATGGCTGTCCGTGAGGGGCTGATTGACAACAACCCGTTCAAGCTGTTGGACGCAAAGGAGAAACCGCAAAAGAAAAGCGCCATGCGCGAGTTTCTGACCATAGAGGAACTGCGGACGCTGATTGCCACGCCGTGCCGCTATGAGATTGTAAAAAAGGCTTTCCTGTTTTCTTGTTTTACAGGCTTGCGGTACAGCGACATGATGGCATTGAAGTGGAACGAGATACACAAGGCGGCTGACGGTAAGACGCTCTACATCGAGCATGAGCAGGTAAAGACCAAGAACATGGTGACGATACCGCTTTCCAACGAGGCCTTGAAATGGATGCCAAGAAAGTCGAAAGGGGACGAAAGAGTGTTCCACCAACTCCGTATCACCTCTACCACGGTTGAAGTGGTGTTGGGCGAATGGATGCAGGAGGCCGGAATACAGAAGCACATCACCTATCATTGCTCACGGCATACGGCGGCAACCCTGTTGCTAACCCTCGGCGCAGACCTCTATACAGTGAGCAAGATTCTCGGACACCGGAGCATAAGGATGACGGAAGTCTATGCCAAGATAGTGGACAAAAAGAAAATCGAGACGATGAACCTCGTGAACAATATGTTTGTATAACTTAAAAATAGAAAGGAAGAATTTTATGAAAGTAGAAATCAAAGCAAGAATGTTGACAGCCGGAAACCGTAGCCTTTATTTGGAGTATTACGAAACCGGCTTCCGCAAGAGGGAGAACCTGCACCTGTACCTTATCCCCGATGACGCTCCCAATGCAAGAAAACTCAACGAACAAACCTTGCGAAAGGCACAGGAGATACAGGCACAGCGCATCCTTACACCTCCGTCTTTCGAGAAGAAGGAAAAGAGGGAAGAAAACGAACAGACCAAGACCATGACCATGACTTGGCTTGGGTGGTGCGATGACTATGTGCGTTGTGCCATGACAGATGGAAACTGTAAAAAAATGATACAACATAAGGATGTTGTGCGCAGGCGGATTGAAGCCTATTTGAAACGTGCAAAGAAAACGGATGTCTTGCTGAAAGATGTGGACAGGGATTTGGTAAGCGGCCTGTTCGGGTATATGCGAAGTTATCGTAACCGTAAGCAAATAAGGACGAATGGCGGCAGGCTGGCCGCTTATACCCTCGTGCTGTTCGAAGAGACAGTAAAGGCCATTTTCAACAAGGCGGTGCGTGACGGTCTGATTGCGTACAACCCTATTCAAGACTTATCCAAAGAAGAACGCTTTCATGCGCCGGACAAGCACCGTGAATACCTGACGGCTGACGAACTGAAACGTTTTCTCTCGGTAGAACCGCAAACCTTTATGGAAGAAGTCGTGCAGAGGGCTTTCGGCTTTTCCTGCATGACGGGGCTTCGGCTCGGTGATATGCAACGGTTGCGCTGGAGCGACATCAAGGACGTAAACGGCGTGCTGATGGTTTCCCTTATCCAACACAAGACCAAGAGGCCTGTCGCCGTGCCGCTTAACGCTTTAGCCATCTCGCTACTTCCTCCAAGACCTGAGGATGGCAAGGATGGTATTATTTTCCCGTTGGTGAAGAAACCAGATAACGTGGCAAAGTACGTGCGCCGCATAAAGAACAAGGCAGGGATAGAAAAAGACTTCACTTACCACAGCAGCCGTCATTCGGCGGCAACACTGGCGATAACGGCAGGAGCAGAGCTATACTCTGTCAGCAAGATTTTGGGTCATGGCAGCATCGCATCCACGCAAGTTTACGCAAAGGTGAATATGGAGAAAAAGGTTGAAGCGATGAACCTGACAAACGGTGTGTTCTAACTTGAATGATAGTTCAAACAGGGGGTGTTGAAATGACATCCCCCTATGTTTGAAGTGGAAGTTGTTTAGGGGGCGCTAAATCAACGCCCCCCTATAATTATTCAAATTTATGGAGAAGAAAAACATTTTTGCAAAAACACAACTCGTTGGTTGTGCTTTCTTGAATATTTGTATTACCTTTGCATTCAGACAAGATAAGGTAATCTTTCAATGAATACAACGACAGATAAAATGCCTTGTATGGCTTTGGAAGCTGTAAGGCAGGAAACTGATGTGAAACAGGATAAAAAGGATTGGGCGGAATATTCGCAGTTGATTGCCACCGCCATGTCAAAACGGATGACGGAACTCGGTTTGACGCAACAGATGCTTGCCGAAAAGATGAACTGCACCCAGCAATACATATCCAAAGTGCTGAAAGGCAAAAAGAATATGTCGTTGGAAACCATCTGTAAGATAGAAAACGCATTGGGCATTGAGATTATCAGAAGTCTGAACGATAATAAGTAACACAAAAAGGCAGAACAGGAATATGTCTATACAAAGTGAAGCGGCATTGGAAGCCGGACTTATCGCCACGCTCCAGCAAATGGACTATGAATATGTCCAGATTGCCGAGGAAGAGAATCTTCAAGCCAATTTCAAGCGGCAGTTGGAGATACACAACCATAAGCGGTTGGCAGAGCATGGCCGTACCGAATTTACGGATGAGGAATTTGACAAGATACTCATCTACCTTGAAGGAGGCACCCGCTTTGAAAAAGCGAAGAAGCTCCGCGACCTTTATCCGCTTGACACGGCGGACGGTAAACGCATCTGGGTGGAGTTCCTTAACCGCCAACAGTGGTGTCAGAACGAATTTCAGGTTTCCAACCAAATTACGGTGGAAGGACGTAAGAAATGCCGTTATGATGTGACCATTCTTATAAACGGTCTGCCTTTGGTACAGATTGAATTGAAACGCCGGGGCGTAGAGTTAAGGGTAGCATACGACCAAATCCAACGTTATCACAAAACTTCTTATCATGGTTTGTTTGACTATATCCAACTGTTTGTTATTTCCAACGGTGTCAACACACGCTATTTCGCCAACAATCCCAACGGTGGTTATAAGTTCACGTTCAACTGGACGGATGCGGCCAATGTGCCGTTCAATGAATTGGATAAGTTCGCAGCCGCATTTTTAGAGAAATGTACGCTCGGCAAAATCATAGGCAAATACATTGTGCTGCATGAGGGTGACAAGTGCCTGATGGTGCTTCGTCCGTACCAATTCTATGCCGTGGAGAAAATTTTGGATAAGGTAAAGAACTCCAATGACAACGGTTATATATGGCATACTACCGGAGCAGGAAAGACCCTGACATCGTTCAAGGCCGCACAACTTGTTGCGGAGTTGGATGATGTGGATAAGGTGATGTTTGTGGTTGACCGCCACGACCTTGACACCCAAACCCAATCGGAATATGAAGCCTTTGAACCGGGTGCAGTGGATGGCACGGACAATACGGACGAATTGGTGAAACGCTTGCACAGCAACTCCAAGATAATTATCACCACCATACAAAAGCTCAATGCCGCAGTCAGCAAGACATGGTACAGCAACAAAATTGAAGCCATACGCCACTCACGTATCGTGATGATATTCGATGAGTGCCACAGAAGTCACTTCGGGGAAAGTCACAAGCGGATAATGAAGTTCTTTGACAACGCCCAAGTGTTCGGCTTCACTGGTACTCCCATCTTCACGGAAAATGCCGTTGACGGGCATACCACCAAAGAGATATTCGGTAACTGCCTACACCAATACCTTATCAAGGATGCCATAGCCGATGAAAATGTTTTGGGCTTCCTTGTGGAGTATTATCACGGAAGCGAAGAAGTGGAAAAGGGCAATGCCAACCGCATGGAGGAGATAGCCAAATTCATCCTTAATAATTTCAATAAGTCAACCTTTGACGGTGAATTTGATGCGTTGTTTGCCGTGCAGTCCGTACCGATGCTTATCCGTTATTATAAGATATTCAAGTCCTTGAAGCCGAAAATCCGTATCGGTGCAGTGTTTACATACGCTGCCAACAGCAGCCAGGACGATGAACAGACGGGGATGAATACGGGGCAGTATGTCAGCGAGAGCACAGGCGAGGCGGACGAATTGCAAGCTATCATGGATGACTACAATGAAATGTTCGGCACAGCGTTCACGACCGAGAATTTCCGTGCTTACTATGATGACATCAACCTGCGCATGAAAAAGAAGAAAGCGGACATGAAGCCGCTTGACCTCTGCCTTGTCGTGGGTATGTTCCTTACGGGTTTTGACAGCAAGAAACTCAACACGCTCTATGTGGATAAGAATTTGGAGTATCACGGATTGCTGCAAGCATTCAGCCGAACCAACCGTGTACTGAATGAGAAAAAACGTTTCGGGAAGATTATATGTTTCCGTGATTTGAAAAACAATGTAGATACGGCCATCAGGCTTTTCAGTAACTCCAACAATCCCGAAGAAATAGTACGACCTCCGTTTGAGGACGTGAAAAAGGAATACCAGCAGTTGGCAACTGACTTCTTGCAGAAATACCCCGAGCCAAGCAGCATAGACCTGTTGCAGAGTGAAAAGGACAAGAAAGACTTTGTACTGGCTTTCCGCGACATCATCCGCAAGCACGCCGAGATTCAGATATACGAGGACTACAGCGATGATGCGGACGACCTCGGCATGACCGAACAGCAGTTCATGGACTTCCGAAGCAAGTACCTTGACATTCACGATACGTTTGTTCCATCGGATATACCTTCACCCTCTCCAAACGGCGGCGATGAAACGCCAAGCGATGAACGGTTGGAAGATGTGGATTTCTGCCTTGAACTCCTGCACAGCGACATTATCAATGTGGCGTATATCCTCGAACTGATTGCCAATCTTGACCCGTACAGCACGGACTATGCAGAGAGGCGCAAGAACATCATTGACACGATGATAAAGGATGCCGAAATGCGTAACAAGGCGAAACTCATTGACGGTTTCATTCAAAAGAACGTGGACGAGGATAAGGAGAACTTCATGATGCAGCGGCAAAAGGCGGACGGTACAAGTGAACTGGAAGAACGATTGAATAACTATATCACGACCGAGCGCGAAAAGGCCGTGAACTCTTTGGCACAGGACGAGGGACTTTCTTCTGATGTACTCGACCATTACTTGAAAGAATATGACTACCTGCAAAAAGAGCAGCCGGAAATCATACAAAAGGCTCTCAAAGAGAAGCACCTCGGACTGATTAAGACACGAAAGGCTTTGACAAGGATAATGGATAGGTTGCGCAGTATTATCAGAACTTTTAGTTGGGATTAAATTATGGACGAAAATGTTTTTCTTGTAAAGTGGTATGGCCCATTTGCTACTTCAGAGGAAGAAAGATTATGGGAAAAAGAACAATCATTCAAGTGCTCTTTATATTTACTACATGGCAAATTAAAATACGCAAAGTCACGTGAAGTCTATTATTGCGGGGAATCCACACGGAACGTATATAAAAGACTTTGTGATAAAGGGCACCATATCGCCGAGATAAAAGAGCGTTTGAACTCAATTTATGTAGGTCGTATATCCAACATCAAACATCCTACAAGAAGCCAAATAATGTTAGTAGAAAAGACTATTACAGCATATTTGGCTGAAGAGCTTGGAGAGCAGAATCTACTTAATGCAACAAATTTCTATTATTCAAGCCAAAATGTATATGTAATTAACGAGTGGTGGAAAATAGATGGTGTATCCATGTGGGCACGTCAACCCATAAATGCACCATCCCATATTGTGCCAGATGTAATATGCTCTCATTGTACGGAGAACAAAGATATAGAGCTGTATGGTTGTAAGAAAATGAAACGGTTGTAACCAATAAAATCTCAACAATGAAGTTAGGCAAATTAGAACAAGTAACAGACCTCCGCTCTGTTTGGAAGCACGAAGCTAAGGATTTCACTCCTTGGCTGGCCAAAGAAGAAAATTTAGAGATTCTTAGTGAAGCGGTGGGCATAGATATAGTTGTCGAAGAACAGGAATCCAATGTAGGCGATTTTAGTGTTGACCTGTACGCTACAGAGGAAGGGACAGGGCGGCGAATTATCATAGAGAACCAACTGGAAGAAACTAATCACGACCATTTGGGTAAGATTATTACGTATGCTTCGGGTAAAGATGCGGAGGTGATTATTTGGATTGTCAAGAAAGCACGTGACGAGCATAAACAAGCCATAGAATGGCTGAATCAACATACAGATGACAAATTTGAGTTTTTCCTAATAGAGATTGAATTATGGAAAATCAACGATTCTGAACCAGCTCCTAAGTTCAATATCGTAGAACGCCCCAATAATTGGGCAAAGGCTATGAAAAAGACTGCTGGACTTTCGGAAACTGAAAGTCTGCAACTCGCTTTTTGGGAACAATTCAACAATGAAGCTCCCAAATATTCTGCTTTTATGAAGAATTTCAAATTACGAAAGCCGCAAGCTCAACATTGGTATGACCTTGGGATGGGGTCATCCGCATATCATCTTTGCATGACATTGAATACTAAAAATAACAGTCTATCTGCAGGATTGTATGTTCACGAAGACAAAGAAATTATTGCAAAATTCAAGGCTAATGAAGAACTTGTCGCCAAGATTTTAGGTATATCAGACCAAAATGAAATCGAATGGCGTTTGAATGATAACAAAAAGTCAAGTCGTTTCTTAGTCCTTCATTCTATGGGAGATATGAATGACAAAGATAATTGGAATAGAGGCTGTGCATGGCTTTGTGACATGTGCATAAGAATAAAACAAGTAGTTAAAGAGATACTAAAATAGATATGAGTGAAGAATTACAACAGAAACTCCGTGACCAACTTTGGGAAGTGGCCAATAAGTTGCGCGGTAATATGTCGGCCAGTGATTTCATGTATTTCACTTTGGGCTTCATCTTCTACAAATACCTTTCGGAGAAGATAGAGGCATACGCCAACAATGCTTTGGTGGATGATGAAGTGTCATTCAAAGAATTGTGGACTATGGAGGGCGAGGATGCCGCCGAACTGCAAGAGGAACTGAAGAAGCAATGCTTGGAGGGTGTCGGCTACTTTATCGAACCGACTTACCTTTTTTCATCGGTAATAGACCGAATAAAGAAGAAAGAGAATATATTGCCCATTCTTGAACGCTCGTTGAAGCGCATCGAGGATAGCACATTGGGACATGACAGTGAGGAAGATTTTGGAGGTCTGTTCTCTGATATTGACCTCGCTTCACCGAAATTAGGCAAGACGGCTGATGACAAAAATACCCTCGTCAGCAATGTATTGTTGGCTTTGGACGATATAAAGTTTGGTGTGGAGGCATCGGAAGAAATAGACATTCTTGGCGATGCCTACGAGTATATGATTGGCCAGTTCGCTGCTGGAGCCGGAAAGAAAGCCGGGGAGTTCTATACTCCGCAAGAGGTCAGTCAGATATTGGCAGAAATCGTGTCTATCGGTCATGCGCGGCTTCGCAATGTGTACGACCCGACTTGCGGTAGCGGCTCGTTGCTTCTTCGTGCGGCGAAGGCCGGTCACGCGGTGGATATTTACGGACAAGAGAAGAATCCGACCACTTACAACCTTGCCCGGATGAATATGCTGCTGCACGGCATCAAGTTCAGCAACTTCAAGATTGAGAACGGTGATACATTAGAATGGGATGCCTTTGGCGATACGCAGTTTGACGCGGTTGTGGCAAATCCTCCTTTCTCCGCAGAATGGAGTGCCGCAGACAAGTTCAATAACGATGACCGTTTTAGCAAGGCCGGACGGCTCGCGCCGAAGAAAACAGCCGACTACGCCTTTATCCTCCACATGATTTACCACTTGAATGAGGGTGGCACGATGGCTTGCGTAGCTCCGCATGGTGTATTGTTCCGTGGCAATGCAGAGGGTGTAATCCGCCGTTTCCTCATAGAGAAGAAGAACTATATAGATGCTATTATCGGTTTGCCAGCCAACATCTTCTATGGTACAAGCATACCAACCTGCATCCTTGTGATGAAGAAATGCCGTAAGGAGGATGATAACATCTTGTTTATTGACGCAAGCAAGGAGTTTGAAAAGGTCAAGACCCAAAACAAGCTGCGTCCGCAACATATTCAGAAAATTGTCGAAACCTATCGTGACCGTAAGGAAATAGAAAAGTACAGTCACCTTGCCACGCTGCAAGAGGTAGCCGACAACGACTATAACCTGAATATCCCTCGTTATGTTGATACGTTTGAGGAAGAAGAACCGATTGACATCAAGGCAGTAATGGCGGAAATCAAAGAATTAGAGGCTAAACGTGCCGAGTTGGATAAGGAGATTGACGTATATCTGAAAGAGTTGGGAATTGTATAATTCTGAATGTGTAATTTGAAGTCGCAAATTGCGACATCAAGGTTTATAAGCTATGGCGAAAGACAGGGAAAAGATAGAGGGTAAGGCAAGCGAACAGGTCGCAAATTGCGGCCAGTTACCAGAGGTTATTGACATAAAGCCGATGATTCGGGTAATCAGAGGCCAACAAGTCATAATTGACAGGGATTTGGCTCTGTTATACGGTGTGGAAACCAGAGTGTTGAACCAAGCTGTAAAACGAAACAGTGAGCGATTCCCAGATGACTTCATGTTTCAACTCAGCAAAGAGGACGTTGAAATCTTGAAATCACAAAATGTGACTTCAAGTTGGGGCGGCGACAGAAGATTGCCTTACGCATTTACAGAACAAGGTATTGCCATGCTTAGCTCTGTCTTGAAATCACAAACTGCCGTAGATGTGAATATCCGCATTATGCGAGCCTTTGTGTCCATGCGCCGTTTCATTGCCACTAATGCTCAACTGTTCCAGCGGCTTGAAACGATAGAATACCATCAACTGGAAATGAAACAGCATCAAGAGGTAACGGACAAGCGCATTGACGAGGTTTTCAAGCGACTTGACGCAAACATTCCACCCATACAAGGCATATTCTATGATGGACAAGTGTTTGATGCTTACCGTTTCGTGTCTGATTTGATACGAAAGGCCAAACGTTCAATCGTGCTTATTGATAACTATGTGGATGACACCGTGCTTACCTTGCTTGACAAGAGGGAGAACGGAGTGACGGCAACCATCTACACACAACGTATCAGTAGCCAGTTTCAGTTGGATGTTGACCGTCACAACGCCCAATATCCACTCATAGAGATAAAGCTATTTAATAAAGCGCATGACCGCTTCTTGCTTGTGGACGATGAGGTTTACCACATAGGAGCATCCATCAAAGATTTGGGTAAAAAGTGGTTTGGCTTTACCCTGATGCGTGACATCACGGCAACCGAACTTATCAACAAAATTAAAGAGTAATGACTATGGCAGACAATAAAGATAAGAAAGTCCTTAATGTTCCGGCTTTGCGATTCCCGGAGTTTACGGGAGAATGGAAATCTGTCCATTTAGAAGATGTGGCAGAGTTTCAGAAAAAGCGGATTTCATCAGACTTGCTAAACAATAACAATTATATTTCGACCGAAAATATATTGCAGAATTTTGAAGGCATACAGTATTCTTCCTCTATACCAACAAATACGAATGTAATAGAATATCAGAAAGGAGATATTTTACTATCTAACATACGTCCTTATTTGAAAAAAGTTTGGTTTTCAGATAGAAAAGGTGGATGTAGTGCAGACGTTTTTGTTTTACGAGGAGATAAATGCGACCAGCATTTCTTATACTATGTCATAGCATCAGATAGGTTTATCAATTATGTCATGAGTGGCGTAAAAGGAGTAAAGATGCCACGTGGAGATAAAAGCCAAATGAAAAAGTATGCTTTTTCCATTCCTACAAATACAGAACAAAGGAAAATTGCAAAATTCCTATCAATGTTAGATGAACGTATTAAGTTGCAGAACAAAATCATTGAGAAACTTGAAACCTTAATTAAGGGGATTCGCAATAATATAATGTCCAAAATCAAAGGAGATTGTATTACTTTACAAGATATTGCAGATATATATCAGCCACAAACAATTGCTTCAACGGACTTAACTGAAGATGGGTATCTTGTATATGGTGCAAATGGAATTATAGGCAAATACCATTCATTCAATCATGAAAAAGAACAAATCTGTATCACGTGCCGTGGTAATACTTGTGGTACGGTAAACTTTACAGAGCCAAAATCATGGATAACGGGAAATGCTATGGTTATAAATACAGATAATTATGCTAAAAATGTAAATAAGCAATATTTATTCCACTATCTTTCGTCCATAAATTTTAATAGTATTATATCTGGGTCTGGACAGCCACAGATTGTTCGTCAACCACTGGCTAAACTTAAACTCATTCTCCCAGTACTAATAATCCAAAATCGTATTGCTGAGTGTTTAGATGCTATGTTTGCCAAAATGAAGAATGAACAGTCTTTCTTGCAAATACTTCAGATACAGAAATCATGTTTGTTGTCACAAATGTTTATATAAACATCTGTGACAACAAGAATTGTCGCATATCTTTATAACAATTGTGAATATGGATTTCAGTTATTAGTTTAGATTTTAGTATGAGGATTTTATTGGATATGTCCTTTTGTATTTTGATGCTTGGAATTATAATAGGCATTTCTGCCAATGTTGCCAATACAATATAAGGCGTATTGCTTGTGCTTTTCTCAAGAGCTATGCGTTTATGGAGATAGGCTTCAAGATAAATCTGAATATAGTGTATATCTTCAATGAAATTACTTAAAACGTATGTTCTTTGATAGGCATTAAACTTTCCCTTGTAATAATGAATGTAGCCTAAATTTGCACCATTCCCTGATACTAACAATGCTTCTGTGTCAAAAGCGAAACTGTCAATTCTATACACGTCTTCTGCACAAGTAAAGAAAGGGTATAGACCTTCTGATTTCATTGCATTTGCATCTAATTTGCCTGTTGTAATGGTACAAAGTTCCCCAAGTTTTTTCTTTGTTGTATTCTGCAATTTGTTGTTCAAAACATAATCACGAATCCCCTTAATATGGTTATGAAAATCCTTAATTCAGGCGATTATTTATAAGGAAAAGATGGATGGGATAAGCAAGGGTACGTGGCAAAGAATAGCCCTTTGTAAAGTTTTGCAAGAACGGAATGAGAAGAATGTTAATGGAAGAACTATTTGTTCTGTGTCTGTCAGTCTGGGTGTTGTAAATCAGGTTGAGTATCTTGGACGTTCTTTTGCTGCGAAACAGACGAGCCATTATAATATTGTCAAATATGGCGATATTGTTTACACGAAAAGTCCGACAGGTAATTTCCCGTATGGCATAATAAAGCGTAGCAATATTAGAGAAGATGTAGCTGTTTCACCTTTGTATGGAGTTTATATTCCTGCAAGTGATAGTATTGGCGTATTTTTGCATTTTTATTTTATGCAACCAAGCAATGCCTTCAACTATCTTCATCCGCTCATACAAAAAGGTGCAAAGAACACTATAAACATAACCAATGGAAGATTTTTGGAAAATTCCGTTCCTCTTCCTATTTCAAGAAGTGAGACCAACACTATAGCTGGAATCTTAAAAACTATCCAAACAAAGATTGAGATAGAGAAGAATTTATTGCAATCATACACTAAAGAGAAAAAGTATCTGTTACGTCAGATGTTCATATAAACAACTGGCGTAATAGATAACACTTTTGCTTACAAAGCAATCTCATTATCAGTTTTTCAATAATTAGCTTGTCCGAATAGGCTTTGAGGATTGAGTATATTTTGCGTTGCTTTTCTATCATCGGAAAAGAAAAATGCTTTTTCATAAAGTCACTTTTCTGCAAATTAAAGCGTGTGCTGCCCTGCGCCAATGGGTACACAGCTTTTCTAAATGATTGTGATGAAACATAATAAGCCAAAAATGGAGGATATATCTTGGCTTCATCGGTTATATGAATACCAAAGCAAAAACTATTCAGATACAAAGGATAAGTTTCTCCCAAATACACTGCACCCATTCCAACTTCCTCTGGCGTTTCAGAAGATAACGTAAGAAGAATATCTCCATAATGAACAACAGACTGTTGTTCTGTTTCATTGATTTTTACCAACCCCACATCGGTTGAATCAATAATTTGATTCTGATAGACATTCATGTATGTTATGAACGGATAACCTTCACCAAAATCTTCTGCATTTTTTCCTGATAGCCCTGAATATGATTGCCCAAAGTCACTAAAAGACAGTGTGACTTGCTGTATTTCTCGTTCAATCAAGTTATCGCATATCGCCTGAATTAAGGATTCATATTTCTCAATGATTTTGTTCTGTGCCTCAATACGTTCATCAAACATAGATAACAATTTCACAATCTTCTGTTGTTCTTGCAAACATGGATTATAAGTCTTAATAGATTTAAGATTCTCTCCATATAAATGTACTACCGATACACCTTGTGCTAATTTGGCTATATCAATTTTCCGCTTGCCATTTAGCTGATAGGCCATAAACGCACCATCATCTTTGTGTAAGCGGATGATATTCAAATCACCTCCCAATAATATGTTATCAAATGGAATACACCGAGCGACAGCTATATCTATGGCTGTTTCGCCCGAACATGGAATAATTACATCATTTCGTTTACTACGTTTGAGATTTGATGATTCAATGTTCGTTTTGCTTATCACTTTACGGATGATTTCAGATTTATATTTGGTATAAAGTTCACCATACAAAATACAAGGCTCACCATCTTCCGATAATTGTTCTTTGGATATACCAACTCCTTTAGATAATTCCGCAATTTCATCTAACCGTTCTTCTTTCCACTCTCCACTGAACTCCGGGAATCTCAAAGCCGGAACATCGCACACTATATTTCTCTAATTATAAGAACCAATTATTTAGAAATCATGATTCATAAAACAGTTAGAGAAATTGCGACAGCTTGGAAAGAGTACAAGCGTCCTTATGTGAAGCAGTCCACGATGGCAGCTTATGTGTTAATCTTGGAGAACCATGTTCTTCCTTATTTCGGGGATGGTGATTCACTCCACGAGCAGGCGGTACAGGCTTTTGTCTTACAGAAGTTGGAACGTGGTTTGAGTGTCAAAACAATCAAGGACATTTTGATAGTCCTTAAAATGGTGATGAAGTTCGGGGTCAAAAACGAGTGGATGACCTATTACGAATGGGATATAAAGTACCCTACGACCTCCACCAGCAAGGAACTGGAAGTACTGTCTGTCGCCAATCACAGAAAGATTCTGAACTACATCCAAAGCCACTTCTCTTTTATGGGGCTGGGGATTTATATCAGCCTTGGTACCGGACTGCGCATCGGAGAAATTTGCGCATTGAAGTGGAGCGACATCAATGTAACGGACGGCACAATAACAGTAAGTCGCACCATAGAGCGCATTTATATCATTGAGGGAGAGAAAAAACATACTGAACTTATCATCAGCACGCCTAAAACCAAAAACTCCTGCCGCGAAATTCCGATGAGCAAGGAGTTGTTGGCCATGGTTAAACCATTGAAAAAAGTGGTCAATGAAGATTTTTATGTGCTTACCAATGATGAGCGTCCAACAGAGCCACGCACGTATCGTAACTATTACAATGGTTTGATGGTGAAGCTCGACATTCCCAAACTAAAATACCACGGTCTGCGTCATAGCTTCGCCACCCGTTGCATTGAAGCTGGGTGCGACTATAAAACAGTTAGCGTGTTGTTAGGCCATTCCAACATTTCAACCACGCTCAACCTATACGTCCATCCTAATATGGAACAAAAGAAACGTTGCATTACCAAAATGTTCAAATCATTGGGGAAATAAAGTAATCGTATTCTGTCATTTGCATATAGCCCATAAGATTACAGCAAGATAACTGACAGCCAAAGCTATTACCAAAAATATGAGCCAACGGTTGGAAAGCCAAATGCCTTCATTGCTTTGGAGGCGTTTGGCCATTTTATTGCTGTGCTTCTCCAGCAGTTCTTCTTCGGCTTTGATGTGTCGGACTGTGCATTGGTGTACTTTCTTCAGTTCATCGGTGTCGATTTGGGCACGGATGACTGTGTGCTGTTCCACCTTGACAATGGCACGGCTGATGCCATCCACAATGTTGTCGGCACTGTCCTTTGCCGCAACCAAGGCTTTGAAGGCAGTCCGTTCCCGTTGAACGGTATGCTTCAAGCTACCGTGTATGCCGTGCAGTTCTTCTTTGAGCGAATTGATTTCACTAAGCAGATTACGAAGTTCAATCAGTTGACAGTTGACTTCCTGAAGCAGTCCTTCAAGTTCCTGCTTGTCCTGTTCTAACTCATCTTCGGGTATATAATTGGCAAGCCTCTCACGGAGAGTCGCCGTATCGGGTTGTTTCATTGCATTGCTGTTTTTTATATTTGTCATTTACGCTTTATTCCGCCTTTGGGATGTCTGCCGATTCTGTTTGAAGCGGCCTGCGCACATCTTCGGGCAAATTCAATCTCGTCCTCTTTTGGGTCGCGTCCCCATTTCAAGTCTGACTGCGAACCGCCGCCACCTCCGCCTGATGTCACCTCGTATGGTGATGCTATAAGGGTGAAGTAAGCCATTGCCAAGTTCTGTAAGTCCTGCCAGTTGGCCAGTTCCCGGTAGTCGAACTCGTCATTGAAAAAGTCAAGCACCTTGTCCGGGAGATAACGCTTGTAGGTCTTGCCGTCATGCTCAAACTCCGTAGGCTGACGATTCGGTTTATAAGTGGTATAGTTCTCGAATATCAGGTTACTTTGGTATATAACAGGCTGTGGCTTTTGTTGCGTACCAATGGGAATGGACGGCTTCGATGTCGCTACAACAGGCTGTTTGGTTGCCGGACGGACTTGTTGCGCCTTACCTTGATGCAGTTTTTCCCATGTTTGCCTGATACGGGATGCAGTCAGGTTGCGCCCCTTTCCAAGTTCCGATGCCTTGAACTTCGTGTTGCCTTTGAGAAGCACATAACCACGTATGACATCTTTCTTGTCCTTGCGCAGATACAAGTCGTAGCCTTTGGCGGCAAGCCTTTCTTGGTAGCCGTCCCAAGACCACTTGTCAAGCTCGCGCAAGACTTCCATGCAGTCGGCACTGACTTTCGGGATGTTGGTTTCATGGATGTGCTGCGCCGTAGTCCATCCCCTTTGTCGGGCTATCATTTCAGCCGCCCGTTGTGCGCGCAGGTGTATGGCGTGGTCGTTGTTGATGTTCCCGTCCTCGTCCACACGGCTGACGATGGCATGAAGATGGGGTATGCCGCTGTCGGATTCCTCATGCAACCATACAGACGATTTGCTGCCCGATATGTTCGTCCGTGCGGAAACTATCTTGCCGTCCTTGTTGCGGATTTCCTGCATGTCGAAAGCGGCTGCGAAGTCCTGCCACAGTTTCCGCCAATCGTCCAAAGTGAATTTTTCGGTATGTTCCATCGCCGGGCTTATCTCTATTCGGATAGTATTGTTCCTGATATTCGGGTGGTTCATTGTGGCAAACTTCATTTCCGTAAAAATGCCTGTTGCATCCATGCCCTGCGGCATGAAGTTGTCACAGATACGGGTAATCCTTTCGGGATGCTTCTTGTTTCTCGACTCACCCGACACATACAGCATCGCCCTTATGCCGTGGGCTACGGCTTTTGCTTTGGCTATCATGCGCCGTCCTCCTTTGCATCTTCATTTGTTGTTCCTGCCGGATAATGGTTGGCCGTCTGCGCAGACTGCAAGAAGTCGGTGACACGGTTTGTGACAAATGCCACTTTCTCGTACCAGTCAAGCATGATAGGCTGCTGGCGGAAAAGGCGTATCTTCTCGTTGTCGGTCAGTCCGTGCAGGGCGTTGGCGAAGTTCACCATGTCAGTCCTGCAAGCCGCAAGTTGCCGCAATCCGTCCAAATCCTTGTCGGAAAGCCTTTGCCGTGGCTTGTAGCCGAGTGCCCTCGCACGGATGAAATTGCTGCGTGTCATGCCGCACTGGTCAGCGGTACTTTTGATTTGTGCAAGCTCCTGTTCCGTGACTTTGGTGACCACCACCTTGTCACGCCTTACAACAGGCTTCTCCTGCCCGGATTGCTGTTTGGAAGTATCTTCTTCGTATGCCATAAACAAAGTTCTTAGAATGGTTGTAAAAACGGTTTCTATAAAAGGGATGGTGCGAGCCTGCGAGCGGCACGGACAACGGTCTGCCAAGCCGTTGCGAGGGCGTCGTGGTAATACCGTCCGAAGGCGGTAATACCTCGGCATATCTCGCAACTGAACGCTACCGCTCCATGCCAATCCAACCCTCCGCTTGCCACAGCCAGTACAGACTGGTGCCAGTAGGAGTGCCGGAGAATGGAACAACAGAAAGCGTTTGTTTGTACTATACCGTTGTCGGCTCGGCTTCTGACGGCTCTTATTCTTCTCTCTGTTCGTGGATGGATGGGGCGGCTATGCGGCCATTCTCCGCTATTTCCCATTGCAGTAGGCACGGAAAGCTCATCACGGACGCTACCCTTGAACGGCAGGTGTCGATAAGCCCCATGCCCGTAAGCGTGGCAAGCAGGTTGCGTATGCGTTTCCTGCCCATGTTCCATTGCGATGAAAGCTGTTCCTCGGAATACTGCGCCTGACCTGCGGAAAGCATGAGCGGTCTGTGGAAGCCATTGGCAACACCGTCCGTTAAAGCCATCCTCGCCAACAGGTCGCCGAACAATGCGAAGTTGCCTATTTCCCTGCCGTTGTCATCGGTCGTTGTTCCGCACAGCCATTGCATCGCATGGTCGGAAAAACTGAAAGAGAATGATGCAATTCCTGACGGGTACATGAACCTGTATGTTTCCTTGTCCATAAAATCTATGACTTTATAAATGTGATACTGTTTTTATTTGAATGGAATGAAGCCATGCAGGTATCTGTATAGAAATACCGACTTGCTTTTTGTTGTACCCTGCACGGCTTGAAATAGTTGAATTGCGTATAAGTAGAAAGGTATTTGGTGAAAGCCACGCATCAGCCGGTCAATAAGCCCTGTTCCGAAATAAGGGAAGAAAATAAACTGCATGGACAGACACCTAACATACTCCTTTCCAGCTTTAGCACACGGTCACTTGTTTGCTCCGTTGCTGTTAGCGTTGCCCGAAAACGGTTGTCCGGGTGCAGGCCGCTTGTCAAGGCTCGACACGGCACGGCTGATATCCGTCGCGTTCACCGCAATGGAAAGCAATGCCTTGTTGACAGTTACCAACTGCCGCTTGTCGCAAAACTCCGCCACACGCTCCAGCAATCCGAACGCACGGTTCAACCGATGTCCCTGTATGTTGTCCGCTGTCAACCTGTCGTTGTCCGTGCCGCTGTTTAGATAGCGGTTGAGCGCAAGGCGGTCATCCGCCGAAATGCTTTCTGCCGTTGCCTTGCCGTCAGCGATGACTATGCTCACGCGCAGTGCATCCGCTTCGTAGATACCAACACTCTCCAAGAATGTGCGGATTGCCTGTACGTCCTTGCCGCTAACTTCACGCTTACGGCTCTCGTTCTTCTTTACGGTCGGAACAGACGAAGCTGCTTCGGACTGTTCCATGTTCTTGTTCATTTCCATAATACAGTTTTAATGTGAATAAAAAGTTCATTGTCTTTCGTTCATTTCCTGAATCTTGGCAGCCGCTTCCTCCTTGATTTCGTCAACTGACTTTGATTTTGCGCCATGCACCCATTCAATCAGTTTCTTTTTCTCAAAGAAAATGAGTTTGCCCGCAGGCTTGAAGTACGGCAGTTGGTTCAAGTGCGTCATCTTATATAGGGTGCTTTTGGCAATGCCGAGAAAGTTAGCCGCTTCCTCTAAGTTCAGTACTTCCTTGGCCGCATAGCAAAGGTTTTCCAGTCGGTTCACCCGTTCCTGAAGCTCAGCAATCTTGCGCTCCTGTTCGAGATTCATTTTTGATGTCTTGTTTTCTGTCATGATGTTGTATTTTATGAGTTTGTTAATCAATTTCGACCACAAATGTATATGGTTTGATTTGTAGAATTGCAAGTCAAATGATTGATTTATAATCATTTATCATATTGAAAATCAGCATTTTCCGCTCATTGTACAACTCTGAATATGTCGCTTTGTCCGGCTATGTAGCCATGCGGTATTTTTTGCCAACTTACTGATTGGACACACATTCAGCATTGCTGATAATGGCAGGTGGGTTGTACATTTGTCCAAGACAGTGTGCAACGGCAGAAATGCTATAGTGTACAAATGGCATAAAACAGATTTTAACAGACCTTTGGAATAAGCAACATAAGTCTGTGTGTGAGGCATTTGCTGTATCTTCCTGAAAATGCCCGTGTGATATAAATGGTTGATTGACAACATATTTATAAGAAATTGCTTGCTTTTCACGGGACAAAATCGTACCTTTGCAGAGGAAAGAGAAGTCCATGACTAGGGATGCCGGACTTGAAGCGTTCTTGATTTTATTTTCCTGTGGTTTTGTCCCGTTTTTGTCCCGTCCGGGATTTGTCTCACGGAATAATATCTTGCAAATAGTTGGTTTACAGAAGGTTGCAAGTGAAAGAAAGCGTAAAAATACGCTAACCACCAGTAACCACCAAAACGGCCCTTGTGAGCCTGTAAAGGTGGCATCCGTCAGAAACTCATTCGTCTGAAAAATCACATCATCAATCTCTTCCTCTAACAGATTGATGCCGAAGTCTGAAAGAATATCTCCACTTGCCATTTATATTGGTTTTATATTATCTGTTTACACTTTCATTTCCATCTCCGTCATCGCTTTCACTATCGTCTTGCGACCCGCGCACTGCTGACCGTGATTCATTCCAACGATTCAGGGCATTATTTACAATGCTTCTCTTGTCAATAGACTGATTCTCACTTACCGAAAGAAGATCTCTCGTTGCGTTGCGGTTACTCAACTGGACGAGGTATGTTACCAGTACATCATTCTGTTTGGAGACATCCGCATAGATTTGCAGATATTGCCTTTTTCGTTCTGCATTGGGCATATAGGCATCCTTTGTTGCTTTGATGGCGCATTGATATATATGGTAGAACTCGCTCCAACGTTCTTTCTCTTTTGGTGAGCCGCCTGTTATCAGTATGCGGTCTATGTTCTTTTGAAACTGCCGCATTTGGGATTCCACCTTGTCTTTTTCAGCAAGCCAGGCAAGATCCACTTGCCGGTCTGCCACATTCAAGGCTTCAATCTTGGCTCGGCTGGTCAATGCGGAGTCTATGGCTTCCGCTTCATTCACTTGCTGATAGGAAGCTACGCCTGCCGCCGTGCGGAATGTGAGTTTGTTCTTTGCGGCTGCCGTTTTCTTGTACCTGTTGTGTAGTAAGGTGTAATAAAGTTCCGGCGTAAGCGCACCGGCTCCGGTTTCTTCCACCATAATCTGGTTCATCTTGGGCGAATCGTGGTTATAAGTGACATATTGGGCATTAGCTCCGATAGCTACCGCCATTATCAATCCTGTTGTCAATATCCATTTCATATATTTCTCTTTTTACGTTCTCAATAATTCAATTTGCCTGATTGTCTCCATCGACCGAAAGCATCGTCTATGAGTTCCCGTTTGGTTTTGGTACGATAGACCTTTTCTTTCCAATAACCGATACGCACCTGTATGTACCGCCATGTCTCGAAGTAAGCCCTGTTCAGATGCCGTTCGATATTGTCAAGAGAATTGTTGATGCTGTTCAACACCATAACCAAGTCCGAAGTGGAACAGGCGGCTGCTCCTGTGGCGTACAGAACCAAATCACTCACGGACTTGTAGAGATATTCGCCCTCTTGGGCTATCATTCGTATGGCTCCGGCATTGATGGTGAGTATCAGCGTATCTGCCAGTTCGATATGTTTCCGTTTGATGACCTTCTCATTGAAATCTTTAAGCATCGTTTTGTAGTCGGATATTCTGTCACTGACCCCTTGATAGGTGGAATGAACATTCAACGCAGTGCGTAATGACTGGTACATCACATCTATCGCATCAAAGGCTCTGGTGTATTTATCCAAATCCACGTTCAACTCCTTGTAGCCAACAGTCTCCTCTCGGCTGTATTCGTGCAGGAGCTTGTTGCTGTGTTCCAATGTGGAACGAGCCAGCAATAGGCTACGCTGTTGCTTGTGGTCATTGATATAGGCTTCCACAGTGCCTATATCAAAGCTCCATTGTGCCTTAGCCGATATTGGGACAAGCAATATCATCAACAATCCGATTTTATATACCATGCTTGTTTTCATCGTCTGTCCTCCTTATGCTGTCTGTTCCGTGCATTCTCCATCCATCGGTCATGGCATTCTTCCACGAGTGTCAATCTCTTTCCTTGTTCGTCATCAATAGGAGGCAACACATCTTTCAACACATCAATGATACTGCGCTTGTAGTGCATCATCTTTTCCAGTGACACCAAGTCAGCATAAATTTTCGTAAGTCGGGAGTCCACCTCGCGTGCAATATCCAAACGGTCGCTAGACCAAAGCAGGTGATACATATCATTAGTATTCGTGTCCTCCTGCGGTGCAGTCCTGGCGTATTCTGTGGTTATCTTGCATTTCGGATATTCTTTCGCAATCTCCGCTATGCGGTCATTGACCAATTTCGTCTTATCCTTTTCACTCATGCCGGGATCGAGTGTTATCACTTCCACCACGTGGGTATCGGAATATTCGGTGGTCAAGTCCCAGGAAATTTGCAGTATGGCCCTGTGTATCTTGATGCCCAGAAAATATTTCGGCTTGCGTGCGATTTTCAGCGTTGCCCTGAACGTGATGATACCGTTGATATTGGGTATAGTCCCTTTTCTGATAAAGGTATAGCCACTCCAAGAACCATTGTCTTGCCATGTGATGTTGTAAGCCGTCTTGCAGTCCTGCATGATAGCCGGAATGCGGTAGTAGTCATCGGTCACCACATCATTGTCGCTCTTGGCTTCTTCTTTCGCCTGTGCGATTTCAGCCTGTTTCTGCTGCCAGGTGGCAAGTTCCGGCTTCAGTCTTTCTATTTCCGCTTTGTTCTCATTGTATTTCTGGCGGAGAGGGATGGCATCCTCTACGCTGGCATTGGCAATCTGCTTGATCAGCGATTCGTTTTCCTTTTCCAATGCAGATATTTGGGATTGGAGTGCGTAAACCTTGTTGTCCGCTTCACGTTGCATGGCATCCAGTTCCGACAAATCCAGTTCTTCACTTTCGGCTGTGGTCTGCATCGCGCATTCTTTGGAATGGGCGTTAAGCGACTTTCTGCATTTACGGCATTTGTACTGGGTCGTTCCCTGCCCAAGTGTCGCCCCATCCGAACAGGTTACGCTGATTGTTACCGTCTCGCAGCCTTTCAATTTTTCCTCGTTGGTTGCCTGATAATAGTTACGGCTGTCGGATGCGATGTAATAGACATAACCGTCCTCGTTGTCATTGAACTCTGAAAGCCTTGCGTTAATCTGGGCTTTGAATGTATTCAAGTCCATTGAGTAGGAGTCAAATATATCCTCATAAACGACTTCTTCATTGTCCCAGCTCTTTGAGACATGAATCTCGTAGGCGTATGCTTTCTTGGTCTGCTTGCTGCCACGTTTGATGACATAGCTGGACTGGTAGTAGTTGATGGTGTATTTGAAGCCGTCATTGGTGTTGTTGAGTTGCTGCACCCTGCTTCTTGACCATCCGGCATAACGCTCCGAATTGGAAAGAGCTTGTTCCCGTTGCGAGGCATTGGGATAGAAATTCGGATTGCTTGTTTGGAAGCGGGTCCATTCACCGCCTTCAAGAATGCTCTTGTCATCGGTCGGAGGAACATAATCACAAAGAGGCACGCTACCACGATCACGTCTGGCGATATACCACCGCTGGGTGTAATAATTGCCTGAAGTCTTGTCCAGATAGTCGGTTATCCACGAAGTGAGGTTGTAATCACTGAACTTGAACAGTCCAGCCACATTGTCCGGACTACCCACGATGTTGAGTATAGCCTGTCCTGCATTGTTCTCCAACTGCTCAAAGAGACTGCTGTAATGTTCGTAGATGTCTATGACCTTGCTGACCTTGCCGTTCATCAGTTCATGGAAAGAGTTTTGCTGCAACAAGGCATCTCCGATGTTGGTGATACCCGAAGTTGCAAGCCCTGCACCCATTCTGTACAGGTTGTCCAGATCGGCTTTCAGGTTCTCTTTTGTGAAATTGCCTGGAACATCGGATATGTCGTCAAAAAGGCGTTCCCAATCCACATTGCCGATTTCCGAGAGTTTTAGGATTGACTTTATTTCCTCGTTGAACTCCAAAAAGGCGATATCCGAGAAGGACAATGTGCTGTTGGTGACAATACTCTCAAACTGCATACACAGGGCTTTGGTGTCATCACACACTTTCATCAGATAACTGCCCCAATGGAGGGCTGTCTGTGGGGAGTGAAGCATCAGCTTGGCTACAATCCATGTCTTCGGGATAATCTTATGCGCTACTAAATGATATATTCTTCGGTAATAATAATTTTCCGTGGCACTGCTCCAGATTCCTAAATCCGTTAGAGCCTTACGTTCCAGAAATTTGCTCGCGAAGATTCCTGCTGTGGCTACCTCTGAAGCCTTGTAGTGTTTCAAGATAGCCTGTACCTGCTCGTCATAATACGCCTCTGCAACGGTTCCTGTGCCATAGGCAGCAACCATGGCGGCCACAGTTTTCGCATCTATGTTCACACTGTAATACTGAGCGTGAGCCTGTTGTGCGAAAAGTGTGGCTATTGTCATTATTATGAGAGTCAATCGTTTCATTACTGTCTTGTTTGGGATTGATGAAGATTCAATACTTTTCCGGCACTGTTCACCTTATGGGCAAATGGCAAGGATTTGCTGATTCCGGAAGCCTCCCAATCCGCGCAATAACGCTCGATGGCTTCTTGGTGGCTGCATTGCAGCTCTGCTTTGTAGAGTTTCAACGCTTCCTTTTCTGCCCGTTCCGTGGTGTAGGTCATATAACATTCATGTGGTTCCTCCACGCCATATACTCCGCTTGTCGTACCACGGCGGATAAAGACCTCACGGAAGAACGAACGCCCCTCTTTATTATCCAATCGGTTGATTGTGAATATTTTCTTGCAATCCACATCGGTCAGTCCGAGTATCGCCTTAATGGTGTCAAAGCGTTCACGGAACTTGCTTTGGTCAAGCAACATCACCACATCGGAGTTGTTGATAATGGCTTCCTTAACGATTTCTGAGCCGATGATGTCCTGAATCTCTTGCGTTACTACACCCACGCTTGCCCAGAACTTTCGGGCCGTCTTGTACATGAACTTGATGTATTCTGCCATTAGTGGGGAAGCGATGGCTTTCCAGGCTTCTTCTATTACCAAGACCTTGCGGTTCTTCTTGATACGCATCTTTTGCAGGAACACATCCATGATAATAAGCGTTACCAAGGGAAACAGAAGCGGGTCATCTTTTATGGAATCTATCTCGAATACGATAAAGGTCTCATCAAACAGCGAACTGTCCATGTTCTCGTTCAAAGTTTTCTCGTGATTGCCTCCTCTATAAAAGTCCTTCATCATATAGCGGTAGGTAGAGAAGTCTATCCCTAAAATGTTGTTTTCGTTGCAGATGTCAGGAATGCGTTGTACGGAGAACTCGTAGAACGTGTTGAATGACAACGATTCCACTTTCAATTCCTTTCTTCTTCGTTCAATTTCGTCAATGACCTTTTCCACTCGTGCGTTCAGTTCCACTTCGCTTTCGGAACGGTTCCTGCCTTTGTTGCGCTCGTCAATCAGAAGACTTTTACGCAAATCGTCTCGTTGGGGAGGTGTAAAACCGTTGAACTTATTGAAGTAGGTATCGTAATACTCTGTGATGACCTGTTCAATCAGCCTGTCTTCTGTCTTGGTAACAGTCCCTTGGCTGCCTTTCCAGATCAGCAATACAAGGTTTTTCAGGAAGCCGGTCTTCTCCACATTCAGTTCTTGTCGGCTGATGCGGAACGGATTCATGGTAATGGGTCGTTCTTCCGTATAAGAGATGTATTTGCCTCCCACATATTCGCACAATCCCTCGTATGAGTTTCCGGTATCTACCATTACCACATCCGTCCCTTGTTCGTGGAGTTGGCGTACCACGCTATTGATATGGAACGACTTGCCGCTTCCCGAAGGACCCAAACAGAAAAAATTACTGTTGTCGGTAAGTTTTTCCGCTCCTTCTTTTCCTGTGATGTCGATTGCGACAGGTACGCCTTGCCTGTCTGTATAGTAAATCTTCAATGGCGTTTTCTCGCTGTGCAGAATACGCTCCTTGTACATCAGGCAAGTGGCCGCATCTCCCAAAGTAAGAAAACGGTCATACTCCGGATTCATGCCGTAACAGTTACCGGGGAAGGAATTGACGAACAGCTCCAATTGGTTGTAAGCCCTTTTGGATATATGGATGCCCATCCTTGAAAAACTGTTCTCCAAATAGTTCGTACATTTATGGATGTCGGTTTCCGCAGATATGGCTACCACAAGGTTGTAATGGGTATATACCAGTTGTTTGCTTTCTCTTGCCACTACTTCCTGCACACGCTTAATGTCCTCGACTGCCATCTGGTTGCCGGGATTGGGCATACTCGCATGGCGGTTCTTCTTTTTGTCAAGCAATGCCAGTTCTCTCTTTTGGTTGGGAATGAATATCATCTGGTTATATACTATGGCTTCGGTGTTTGGTATGGATGATACCGCAGACACCAAATCCATTGGCATACAGCTGTTGTTGACTTCCACATTCATATAAGGACGAATGACTGATGGCAGGCTTACGCTATCCACGTCCACAAGGCTATATACTTTGCAGCGTTTGTCTCCCATGGAGATACATTCGTCATCCACCTTGAAATTGGTCATAGATACAACCTTGTCTCTGAAATTCATGGCGAAATAACGGTCTGCATATTCGCTGACCTCCTGCTTGTTCAGAAATTTTGCCTGCACGCCTGCATCACGCAACTGGTCATGCACCTTGCGTATCTTCACAAGGAAATCACGCCATTTCTTGCTGTCGTATGAAAACAGGCTGCTCTTTTTTGACTCTTGCGTAATGGTCAGGTAGCATTCGCTGTCAGTATAGGATCTGCCGTTGAAGTAACGGAAATAGGAAGAGGTGAGAAATTCTCGTTTCTCATCGTCAAGTCCCTCAAAACTCTTTTTTACAAAAATGTCCTGCTTGTGTATGGCATATCCTTCTCCCAGTGTTTGCGCTATCGCGGTAAAGAGTTGGGTAAACTCGTAATAGGCATCAATGTTGGCACAATACTTCTGCACTGGATTCTCCACTTTCAGCACAGCGGAATATTCGCCGGTCTTGGTGTATATCACACCGATACCGTTCGCGTCTTCTACGGATAAATAGATATCCTGGAAAATCCGCTTCCGTTTGCCTCCTGTTCCAAAAGCATAGACAGAAATGGCCATGCCTAAGCAAATAGCAATAAATATCAGGAAGATGTATGTAATCATTCGGTTATTTGCAATTAAGGGCAGGCTGACCTGATGAAAGGACAAGCCTGCCACGTTCAACATTCAATGTATCCATTCATGGTCAAATGGTTTTCTGTTACATTTTCTTGGAGTAGGCATAGATAAACACCCCTCGTTCCTGCCGTTTGCTATGCAGCCCTTTTCTCTGTTTGAACAGAATCAGTCCTGCACCAATTGTTATGGCAACGGCCAGTACAATCAGTGCGAGAACGAATCCGGCCAGACAATAGGCTATGATGAAGCCGACTATGGCAATGCCTATCGTGGCTGCCGCCCAATAGATGTATCGCCCTTGGATGCCCATAAATTCAAGTGGGCGTTGCAGCCCCTTGAATAATGGATAATCAGGATATTGTTCCTCTCGGCTCTTCATGACACCTTCGGTTTAGGAGAGTCCAAAGAACAAAGGCAGAGCCTGTGCAGCTGCAATGAGGAAGATACAGGCACCGACAACCATCATGATCTTCTTCTTCAGAATCTGCTTCCGAATTGTAAAGTGCTGAATATCAACACTCCCAAAAAGCAAAGAGTACCAAAAGAAACAAACTGGAAACAAAAATTTCAAAAACCCCAAAATGAAAACATCTGCTTAACATATCTTAACACGGAAATGAACGGAAATTTTCATTTTCTATCATTTTGTGCTGCGTTCCTGAAGGTGCAAAATCAGGTATTGTGAACCTTATTGTCGTTTCAGCAATCAGGTTGAAAAAATGGCTTTAGTTGGAAAAATGTGCACGAAAAGTGGGCTTTTCAGGTGGCATTTTATAGTATTTTCTGCGAAAATACAGTTGTATGTTTAACTTTCTACGTATAAGTCTCTTTAGTCTCACGGAATTTTATTAACTTTGCACCAAAGTTTATTTTAATTGCAATTTTATGGTCACTTATTTTGATGCATGTGAGATTCTTGAAATGCTGTCTGAAGCATCTGTAAAGGTGTTTCTGGACGGCGGTTGGGGTGTCGATGCACTTATAGGCAGAGAAACAAGAATACATAACGACATCGATCTGTTCGTAGAGAAGAAAGACTATGGTAAGGCCATATCCGTGATTACCTGGAAGGGATACAGAGAAGTTGTAATGGACTATACGACCGATAGCCATACTGTCTGGAAAGATGACAACGGAAGAATAATCGATCTGCATTGTTTCGAATATGTCGAAGATGGAATTCTATATGACGGATACACTTTCCCAAGCGAAACTTTCTCAGGTAAAGGAAATATCGGGAATATTGAGGTAACATGCATAAACCCGGAGGCACAGGTACAGTTCCATCTTGGATATGAATACGATGAAAATGATGTCCACGACGTCCTGTTATTATGCAGAACTTTCAATCTTGAGATACCGGAGCAATATAAAACTCACATCTGATTCAATATGCTATGATTACTGATAGTTATGATATTGAAACTGAACCAATGATCAATCTGTTTGATTTCTACGGCAGACGTGGAGATTTTGCAGATATATGCCTGATAATATTCTCGAAGGAGATTCATCGGCATTTACTTGATTCCTACGAATCTGAAATTATTGCAACTATGCCGGCTTGCAATGGCGATACGCATATCTATAAAACAACTTATAAAGGAGTTACGATAACTTTCTACCTGTCAGGAATAGGTTCAGCAGTAGCATCCTCTCAATGTCATCTTGCAAGCTGGCTAACTGGAGCATCAAAGTTCATTATGTTCGGTTCCTGTGGCAGTCTTGACCGTACAACCACACAAGGTAGATTTATCATACCGACACAAAGTTACAGAGGGGACGGGTGTTCATATTATTTTGCAGCACCATCCGACTATATTGATATAGCCGCAAGCAAGGAACTTTCCATAATTTTCGACAAATTATCTGTACCATATATTACAGGTAAAATATGGACGACAGATTCGATGATCAGAGAAACAAAAGGACTTGTACGCAAACGTATGGAAGAAGGGTGCATCGCTGTAGAAATGGAATTGGCTGGAGTTCAATCTGTGTGCGACTTCTACAATTTGAAGTTGTATGCTTTTTTTGAAACAGGTGACATTTTGGATACAAATGGATATGAAGCCAAAGGCTTGAACAATGCCAACCATAGTTTAAACAAACTTTATATTGCTTTAGAAACGGCAACCTACATCTGAAGTATATCAGAATTGTAAATTCCCATTTAGCGGACTATATAAAAAGTATTCCATAACCATCTATACGTGGTTTACGGAATGCTTACTTTATAACAATTAGGTTTACACTCGTTTATTTTGACGGTGCAAAGTTACTCATGCTATCTGGCTCCCACAACGGGCAATAGTGCACATTTTCAAGAAAATGACGTTTTCAAGAAAAAAAATATCCCTACAAACTTAGACTATGCCAAGTTTCGTAGGGATTTTGGAGGGTATAAACATTAGATTACTTCGTCCAGTGGTAGTGACTGTCGAGCATCAGGAAGATAGCCAAGCCGAAAATAACGAGTCCAAGGACAAAGAAGAACCAGAAGAAATACTGCACATAGTGTCCGAGGTAGGTTCCGTCGTACTCCTTGTACCTTTCCTGAACCCTTCTACGTTCTTCATAAAACATTTGATTGACCTCACGGATATGCTTCTGCATCTGAGTGGTCATCCATTCATGTTGTTTGTCGAACATGTCCTGAATCTTCTTCCAGTCAACATCATCGACTCTGACTGAAACCTTCAACTTGGTTGGGGCATCCTTCAGAACATTGTCAATGTGGGTATTGATGGTGTCAACCTTACCACTGATAGTGTCAACGGCATTGCCAAGAGCAGTCTGAGCTGAATTGTACTTACGGATGGCAGACTCCAGTTGAAGAGTTGCATTGATCCAAGTGTTGGTCGCTTTGTCAATGTTCTCACTCAACTGCCTGAGTTCAGGCGCACGACTGACAACAGCATCCTCGGCATCATGCTCTTCAATCTCTTCCTGGACTTCGTTCATCATGTCATCGAAGTCAGGCTTCTGCTCGTCATCTTCGATGAGTTCTTCTACATGTTTTGTTCTTCTCATTGATATGTAGGATTTGTCTAACGGTGGAATGAACGTCTTTTCTGCGGTGGCTTGCACATGGCATGAGCCATCTGGAGGCAACGGCGAGCCCGCTCACGCTCGTCTTCGTCATCATCCTTACCCCAACCAGAGGAAGGAGCAGAACCACCACCGCCACAAGATTCGGACACGGTTGTTGCTGCATCAATCATATCAAGGAAGAGAAGCATACCTACATGAGAAATGTCCTCTCTTGATGCAGTCATATCAGAATCAGGAACCTGAACCTCATTGAGGAAGATGTCCTTGACCGTGTTCGGAATATAGATTCTCTTCATTTCACCGCTAACATTGACATTGAAGGCAGTCTTGGTAGCAACTGGCAATGGCTTAGAATTGGACTGGGTAGGTTTCGTTGTCTGAGCAACAGGGCGAGCAGGGCGAGCCGGTGAAACGGAAGGTGAAGCAGGTCGCATCTTGACCTGAGTAGGCTTAGGATGCATCTTCTTCCATGTGGCTTCAAGCTGTGATACCATGAACTTTCGACCGATGGCAGAAGCCTTGAACACTGAGGCATTCTTGCCGATGGTGTAGCCCACAAGTTTGCAGTTAGTAGTGTCATACCTTGGATTGACCTCATAGCCTCTCATGCGAAGCATATCAAAGTAACGGTCAATGTCGAAACTATCCATCTTCTGAAGGGTATATTCGCAAAACTCCGCTATATCTTGTTGGCGCATTTCACGAACCTCCTGAGGTTGCTCCCAACCATGCCTTGCGTTGATAATTTCCGCAGCCCTTATTGCTCTGATGTGAACATCGTGAACATCGTTGGTCTTGCCGTCATTATCCACACGGCAACAGTCAAGATGCAGGTGAAGGGTTCCAGACTTGGAATCCCGATGCAAGGCAGCAACACTCATAGAATTGCGGAAATTGGTCTTGACCTTCTCCTTAAAGCCTTTGGGTAAAAGTCCGACTGAATCCAAAGCTTCCAATCCTTCATCAGCGAGGTTTGCCCAGTCATCCAAGGTATAGTTCTCTGACTCTTCCTTGGATGGGGAGAGTACAAACGTGGTCATGAAGCGTTCCAACTTTCGCCCAACAGTCCTGTCCTGTTGATGCAACTGGCAGTGATGCTTCATCCGATACCAGATTTCGGTGGCATCGAGATAGTCAGGCATGTGGTTCACCTTGACCACGGTTGCATCCTCCTTCTCCATTGCGTACCTTGCGGCATTGCCGCCATAGGCTACTGGTCTTGCGAGTATAATCATTCGTCTTCTTGAACTTTGGTCAGTACAGGAGAAGTAAGGTTGTCTTCAATGCTATACCAGTGTTTGATGAGTCGTTCAACGGCTTCAATCCACCACTTCATGAACTTTGGAGATCTGAACATCTTCTGCTTTTCCTCGGGTGAAGCATCGTGCAACTTACTGCGGACTTTTATCAAGTCGGTACGTGCCTCAGTCAGAGAGTTCAGGGCTTTGCTTTCCTCTGGAGTGAGTCGCTGACGTGGGTGATGCTTCTTGCCAGTCTCAACGAGATACTTGCCTATGCTCATACCACATTCCTTAGCGAGTTTTTTCAGTTCCTTCCAGTCCTTATCGGTACAGCGGAAGGAATGCACCCTTGTGGGTGTCTTCTTGATAATCTTCTTTTTCTTAGCCATATCTTTGAATATGATTAAAGGGATGAATATAAATCAGTAAAAAAGAAGGACATAGGTCTGCGAGCCTGCGAGTAGCCCGAGAAACTTTTAGGACTGCATAAATTTGGTCACAAATAATGTAGTACAAAAGGATTTCTCGAAAAGTACCTCTTAAAAATCGGTCCTTTTACCTGCTAAGTTCCCGTCAGGGCTTAGAAAGTCGTTTCGGCTTGCCGTGTTGTCCTGTATCGGTAAACGTCCTTTGGGATGGTTTGGCGGTGCAGGTCGCATTCCTGAGTCCTCAGACGGCTATTTGTTGCCGTTCTGGTTGTAGTAGCCGTTAGGCTTCTGATAGCCGTTGAAAGGCGGTCTTTGATTGCCGTTAGGCTGTTGTGGCTGCTGTCCTCCTTGCTGAGAAGGTATCTGCTCATGCTGCTTCCCTTCATTCTGCTTGCCATCGGCTTCACCTTGGGGAGAAGGGCTGTCAGCAGACTGCGGGGAATTGTTTTCAGGAGGTGATGGTGACTTGTTGCCATCTGCTCCAGACTTACCCACATTGCCACTATCATTAGATTGTGGTGATTGGTGCGACACATTGCCAGTTGTCTGAGGATTGTTGCCCTCGGCAGAGTCATTGGATTTGTCATCGGCAGAAGCAGAACCTTCCTTGTCCTTCTTCTTGTCATCAGGATCCTCAGTGATGATGACCTTGGAGGCAGGAACTTCCGCATGGATGATTGCCGTACTGTCGTTATTGCGCTTTAAGGCAAAGGCATTCGACACGAACTTGGCATCAACATACCAGCCTGAGAGACAATGAAGGGTGTAGATGCGGTTATCTTCCACTTCCTGAGAAGAGAAAATGCCCACAGCCTCCATAGCATCCAACAGCTTTGGAACCGTCTTGCGGTCTTTGTCCCAGAGTTTGGCAAGTTGGGTATTGTCAACCATAACTTGACCTGCCAAGATTTCTACTTGCTTGGTCTTGCTGATTTGCACAAGTTTTGGAACTGGCTCGGCAAGATCCACAAGCGACATGAAGCATTCCATACGGTCAATCTTGTACTTCTTGCTTCGAAGATGCTTCAACTGCTCTTCAGAGAAAGTGAAGCAACGATGTAATTTTTTATCGTCCATAGTCTATGATATTATTGAAATGTAACCGAATAAAGGGAAAAGGAATATGCCATCAAAAAGAAGAGAATCACTGGATAAGTTCAACCAGGGATTTCTTCATGTCATCATCAATGACTCGGTATCGGGCAAAAGCAACGCTGCCTTTGGCATGACCAGACATAGAAGCAACCAAATCAGGGTCTTTGACCATGCGGTAAAGATTACCGATAAAAGTCCTTCGTGCAAGATGAGAGGTAGCCACATCTGAGATTGGCTTCTTCTATTCAAGCCGTGTCTTAGGGTTAATCACAGTGACAACACGATTTACCTTGGCACGCTTCAAGATTCTACGGATAGCATCGTTGAACTTGAAGTTATAATGCTTGGGGAAGATTGGTTCATCATCACCATGGTCATGGCCATCAAGGATAGCCATAGCCTTGGGGATAAGAGGAACCCTTACAACGTCACCTAACTTGCCCTTGGTCTTGATGGGGATATATTCCAGAACACCGTCAATAATGTTCTTGGGGGTGAAGGTCACAAGATCACTATGACGGCATCCGACCATACACTGAAACACGAACATATCACGATACTCAGCAAGTTCTGCATCATCCGTTAGGTCTGCATCCAGAACTTGGTCACGCTCCTGAATGGTCAGGAAATATGGAGTGCCATAGAGTGCCTTGGGCATGTCATAGCCAAAGAAGGGGTCATTGTTTGTGACTCCCTGCTTTCGTACCCAGTTGCAGACGGTACGCATCAAGGTCATGTTAGTGACGATGGTATTCATAGATATGTCATAGTCAGAAGACAGGAAATCCGCAAACACACGAAGATCATCGGCAGTCATGCTGTCAATGTTCATCGGGTGTTTGTGTTCATCCTCAAAACGAGTAACCTTGTCAATCAGGCATCGGGTGTTACACTCCTGATGCTTGCCGAAATGCTTGTTCTGAAGGTACCTCTCTGCCCAGATGACAAAGGATTTGCTTACCGCCATGCCACTGCCCATGCAATAGGCATTGGGGTGGTGATAGGCAAATATCAGTCGTCTTAGCCAGTCGGAGTTTGCTCCGATATAGTATTCCCTGGTTATGATACCTGTAATCTCCTTGACCTGTGAGTCAAAGAGGTTTCTGGTATCGTCATCCACAAGATTGACACGGCTCTTGTAGCCCTGTCGTTCTTGGCTCCAGTGATTGGGATTGATCTGAAGTTCGCTTGCGCACTTGACATCAAGCCCTTTGTCACGGACACGGAAGTACACCGAAGCACGGCTGTCAAGGTCGTTCTTCGATGTATCTTTCTGACGTATGTAAGCGGTAACTCTCATTGATATGTCTATGATATGACAAAAGGGAAAGAAGAAACTATCTGCGGAAATGCAGGTGACGATGCTCGGGATAGTCCGAAGCAATGTCCTTCAGCTGCTGTTCAAGTCGCTCGTTCTGGTATGGAGTGAGCGCATGGATAGCCTTGATGCAGACACTCTGCACAAGCAGGGTTCGTCTGCCGATAGTGTTTTCTTGGTCAATGCCCTTGTTGGCATGTGAAATCTCGCACAGTTCATTGAAGGCATCCTTCATACTGTGATAGCCTGTGCCATCCTTGGCATAGGTAACGGCAAGGCTGGCTACCTGAGCCAGTTTGTCGTTGTACTGCTGTTGATTGAAATCCTGATTCATAATACTCATTGATTAGTGGTTGGCAAGTTCATTCAGCTTCTGGGCTGCTGCCTCCTTGGTCTCAGCCTCAGACATGCTGCGGTTCTGACGCATCCACTTCAGAAGTTCAGCCTTCTCAAAGTAGATGAGTTTGCCGTTTGGACGGAAGAAAGGAAGCTCATGACGATGGGTCATCTTGTAGAGACTGCTCTTTGATATACCCATGAAAAGGGCTGCTTCTTCAAGTGTCAATACCTCCTTGGCTGCGCTGAGAGTGTTCTCCAGAACCTCGATGCGATGCTCAAATGACTCTACCTTCAAAAGAAGAGTCTCGTTGTCAATAGTCTTATTCATAATCTTGATATTTAGTTGTTTACGTTATCCTGAATGCTTGGTTTTGAGATAGCAAGCCCCTAAGGGTAGCGGAAACCACTACCTTGAATCAGGGCACTGCTTTTGATGAAATGAAACTGGTTGTTATCCTGAATCGGCTCGTTAGCCGTTATTCGTTATCCTGTATATCTATGACCTTGCGAGGGTGCGTGTTGGTCGCTGCCGTTCGCTTGGTTCGTGGAATCTTCTTGTTCTCGGTGTGTGGCTTGCGACTCCTGAATACCGTCTTGGTATTGGAGATAGCCTTGACCTTTTCCTCAGTCAGCACGTCTGCATAGACTGCGGTTGATTTGAGCGACTTGTGACCCATGAGTTTCTTGGTGGTCTCGATGTCACCAGTAGCCGCTTGGATCAATGTGCCAAAGGTATGTCGGGAGGTATGGAAGGAGATTGTCTTCGTGATACCTACCTTCTTGGCTATTCGTTTGAGAGCTGCATCCACATTGGCATGGGCAGGAAGGTGGAAAACCTTGTCATCCTTCTTGGGTGGCATCCATGCTTCTGCGGTTGAGCAGATTGGGACGGCATTGAGTTCCTTGGTCTTCTTCTGGACGATTACAAGTGTGTTCGTTACCTCGTTCCTCATGATGTTTGACCATCGCAAAGCCCTTATGTCGCTGATGCGTAGTCCTGTAAGGCAAGCGAAGCCAAATGCCAACTGGGTTTCCCTGACTCCGTTAGTCTCTTCGGATGCCATGAAGAGTTTGAGTTCATCGGGTGTAAGGTACAGCTTGTGACCAGACTTTGGCTTGGAGATTGTGTCTTCCTTCTCCAACTGATAGAAGGGGTTTGCCTTCAACTTGCCAGTCTTGACTGCCTTGTTGAATACTGCGACAATGCGTTGCTGCATGTTCCGCAAACTGGCATTACTCAACGGCTTTGCCTTGACTCTCACATACTTCTGAGGTACATAGTCATTCTTCAGCCAAAGAAAGAATGCCTTGAACCATGTCTTATCGAACTTCATCAGAGTGATGTGCGGTCTGCGTTTGGCTTTCAGAAACTCCTTCATGCGTTCTTGAAGGTATTGAGTCTGCTCGACAGTCCTCTTGGAATATTCGGGATTGCCGTCCATCCACTCCATGTAAGTCTGGATCCAGTCAATGACTTCGGGTGAGTCATCGTTGGGAATGTCGGGTACAACCATCAAGTGACCTTTCTCGGGAATGGTCTCGGGATGAAGGACGCGCTCGGCACGAATCTCCTGCGCACGTTTCAAGGTAGCCTCGTTGCGTTCCTTTGTCTCTTGGTTAATCTCAGGGATTAGGTAGAGGGAAAGGAACTCAAACTTGCGCTTGCCATTCTCATAGATGTCAAGATACAGGCTCTTGTTGTCGTTTTCAAGGTCTTTTTGTCGAAGTGTGATGGTCATATCAATGATTGTTATAATTGGTTATACCACTGGGGTGAAACACCACCCTGGTTTATCAAAGGGGGTGATTTCAAGTCACCTCCCTTAACTCTTTGAAGGGGGGTACTTTCAAAGTACATCCTTTACTTGAACATTCCATCAATGAGGTTGATGGCTTCCTCCTTCTTCTTATCTACGATTTTCGCATAGATTTCAGTGGTCTGAATGTTGGTGTGACCCATCAACTTGCTTGTGGTGAACAGGTCTGCGCCAAGTGTCAGCATCATTGTGCCGAAGGTGTGACGTGAACAGTGGAAACTGATGTGCTTCTCTACACCTGCTGCCTCTGCCCATTTGCGAAGGGCTCTGCCTATGACGGTCTGAGTAGTTGGTATATCAAAGAAGGGAGTTGTTATTCCCTTTGGTTTTGGTAACCAACGCTTTGCCTCTTCAGAGAGTGGGATGATGACAGGCTTCTCCGTCTTCTGCATTTCCATGTCAATATACTCGCCCTTGCCGTCAGGAGTCTTGAAAATGTGAATCGGTGCAAGTTTGTACATATCACTGAGTCGCAATCCAGTGAAACAAGCAAAGATGAAGGCTTGCTTGACCTCTGGGCGGTAACTGTCGGTTGCCATGAGGGCTTTAAGTTCCTCAATGGTAAGGTATTCCTTCTTGCCATCCTTTGGCTGAATGCGCTCCTTGGCATCCAGTTCCTTCATTGGATTGTTTCGGATGATACCTTGACGGACGGCATTGTTGAGAGTAGTCGAGAACATGCCGAGGTAACGGCTTGCCGTGTTCTGACTGATAGGTCTTGGCTCAATGTACTTGCAGTGTGAGTTTGGGAAGGTGCGAAGGAACTTCACATACCCACGGCAGAAATCAGCATTGACCTCTTCAAGGGTGATGAAGGTCTGATTGGACTCTTCAAGATATTTCTCCACGGTGTGAAGCATTTCAACACGACAATGGAGGGTTGACTTCTTGGTGCTGATTCCACCTTCACAATACTTCTTGATCCATCCTGTCAAGAGTTGAGAACCCTGCTTGACGGTTTCCCAGTCTTGCACTCCGTGACCATGGAGAGCCTTGATGCGCTCTGCCTTGATACGTTCTGCGAGTGCCATCGTTTCCTTGTTCTGCTCCTTGCAGAGTGGATTGACCTCAGGAATGATATAGAGTTTCAGATACTCATACTTCCTGACTCCCTTCCAGTAGATGTCAAGATAGATACTCTTGTTGCCATCTGCGAGTGATTTGAGACGAATCTTAATCGGCTCCTTCAGTTTGACTTGTTTCTTTGGTCTTGCCATGCTTGTATATTTTTTATTGGTAATTTACTCCCGAAAGAAGGGAAAATGAATTTTGCAGAGGGTCTGCGAGGTTTGGGCTTTTCGGATGCTGATATATCGTTTCTGCATCGTGATTATGCCCTTGAAAGCATGTGCAAAGATATGAAAATCAAGTCATATATGAGAAACAAATCAGAAACAAAAATCATTTTATTATATCTTTTTAAGAGTCGGTTGAGCAAGAATCGGAAAATTCAAAAATTCGCTTATTCGCTTGATACTAAGCGCTTTATTTATCACTTCCTTTCTTATCCTTTCTAACCAATTTTGGAGGACTAAGATATTCTTGACATCCTGCTCTTCATTGTTCATCGCAATGTAAACCGATATTGCGCCTACTACGGCAACCACTCCGGCAATGGCGTAGCAGAGTTTAACCACAATGGGAACATACTTTGCGATTTCCTCGCTCACTTGGGTCAATGCCGCTGTGCCGGCTGAATAGTCTCCTGCGGTGGTCTGTGCCATCATCGCTGTTACACCAAGCACCATCATCAGGCAGGTCATCTGCGCTTTTTTGATGTCGCTATCTTTTTTGCGAACCTTTTTGCTTTTTCAAACATGTTTGTCTCGTTTTAATTGAACTTTAATTATTGTTTTTACACTCGTGATTTTCTAAATTCGGTAGCCGAAGAATGCCGGAAAGACAAAGGTTGCCCCGACAATGAAAAGGCAGGCACCAGCCAACGTGAGAATCTGCTTGGTGATTCCTTCATCGCCAGCGGTCATCTTGATGTATATCTGGAATACGGATATAATCACAAATACTCCTGCAACCGCATAAATGATATATTGCACATACAGCATCATCGTCACCACGTAATCGTGCATGGATGCCAATGCGTCTGCTCCCCAGGAATAATTCACGCTGCCGCTTTTGGCGAACGCTGAATAGGGAAGCAACATACAGAGTATGCTTGTGATTCTTTTGCTGTTGCATCGGGTCATAGTTCGTCTATTAGTGGTTTTGTCGTTACATCGCCATTGGATTTGGGATTGGCAAGACCTTTTTCCATCATCAGCTTATAAAGGTCTGCGGAATTGTATGGGTTGGAAAAGGTGACCTGTGCCTCTTCCATATTTGCCATGACCTTGTTGTTGAGTGCTTCAACGACATTCTGTTTGGGCTTTTCGCTGTCGGTGGAATTATTTTCTGACACAGTTTGAGCTTCATCGACATAGTGTGTTTCATACTCGTTGTCTCCGATATTGAACCCTCTCGCGTTTTCCACCACACTGATGCTTTCTTCCGCATTAAATTCGCTCACATCAAACTCTTCTTCGTCGGATTTCTTTTTATCACCATTCCCGTGAAGGTCTTTTGCGATTACTATTGCGTAATAGACGAAGTATGCAGCGGTCAATACAAGGGCGAAAATAAAATATGCTTTCATGCTTTTATAGTCTGAATTTATAGTATGATTAAAATATGAACGCAAAGGAAATACAATATTTTCATACTCTGAAAAATATCTGCACAAATGCGTGGAATCTTAACCATTATTCGAGTAAAATCCGATTTCATACTCAATTTTCATACTTTAGCCGATTCTATCGGCGTTTTTGCAAGGGGATATGAACAAAAAAAGCTCTCCGCTTAGGGAGAGCCTTTCATTGGTAGTATTGTGCTATCGGAGGGAAGAAAAAGACTAACGCCTTTTGCCTCTCAAGTAGTCATTCAGGTCTTTGTAATTGTAATAACTATCCGAATGGTCGGTCACACGGCTGTCGTACAACCCGGCAATGGTCTCGACAGTCTTCTGCCCGGCAAGGTCGTTATCCAAATAACAATGTATGAAAACATATTGCTCCAGCTCCACAAAGCACTTCTTCAAATTACTGACGGAGTTCATCACGATAAAGTCGGTCGGGCAATCTACGCAAACATGGAAGTCGTCTTTTCTATGAAGTTCCATATAAGAGAGAAAATCCATGAAACCCTCGAAAACACAGACGTGACTTTGTATAATATCTTTCTCCTGCCTGATGACGGAGATATCCTTTCCCTTGATACATCCTTTATAATATGGATTGCGAACTTCATAACCGCCCTTGCAGTTTTCAAATGCTATGGCATAATAGTGTCGTTTGCGCAGTTCATAATGCACTTCTTTGCAATAAGCCTTGCCGGTTCCTTCACTTATGCCTCTTGAACGCAGATAAGACAATAGGGCGTAGTGGCTCAAATCAACCACTTCTAAATTCTCCATCTCATCTTCTACAGGGCAAGGTAGGGCTGTCCTACTCTGCAACTGTTGTATAGGTACACCTATGGCGTTCTCGCTGATGCGTACCAATACCGTGCTTATATCAGATGTACGGTATAGATGTCTGCCTAAATCTATGATGTCACCCCCCGGCTGACAGCCCAAAATCATACCATTCGTTCAAATTGTCGTTGACCTTGAAAGACGGGGTACGTTCCTCCCTTAATGGCGAGAGATACCAATACTGATATCCTTTGACATTGACAGGAAGGTAGCCGACTATCCGCAGATATTCTACAAGTCGTATCTGTTTTGCTTCTTTGATATTCATTTTAGTATGGTTTACTTATATATACCCACAAACTAAACCGTAATGGTTAAAGATGGAATGAACTGTTATAGGAGTATGTGCGGCCGTTTTTTGTAATGGCATGATGTTCCAGCAGGAATTTGCATAAGTTTACCAACGTGTTTCTTCCCCTTGAATACCCAATACTTTCATATCCCTTCTTTAGAGCTTCAAGTAAGGACTGATAGCCATATTCCGCACATTCTGCAAAAGTCGATTCTAATGCGGTTCGGTGTTGCTGCTCGGTCATATCTGTATATGAAGCCAGCCTGTCCATTCTGTTCTTTTTGAATTGATGTTCTTCTACCAAGTGAGGGAGAGAATCTTCTCCGATTTCAAATGCAAAAGGCGTAAACTCCCTGTCTCTTATGTGCATAGCCCTCACTTCACTGATTTTTCCATTTTCATTGTTTTTTGATATTTGCAGGATGGTCTCCGCCTTATTGTTGAGTTCTGTTCCTATATGTCCCCTGGTATTGTCATCACCTTTGTTCAAGTGTAATACTGTATGGATGTGCAATTCATAATAGCTTGACCATCTCATCAGTTCGTTGATTATGTCAAGAGATTCGCTGGGACTGTTTATATCATGGATTAAGTCACGGATACCATCAATGATTACAAGCCCAATGTTTTGTTCCTCATGGAGTGCCCAGCGTATAATGTCTCTTCTTTGGTCAGGGGTATATTCCCGTAGGACCAAAAATTGGATCTTGTCATTTTCTTGGTCGGTAGGCAGGTCTGCCAGTTTGAGGATTCGATGAAGCACCTTATGACAATGGCATTTGCTCTGTTCGGTGTCAATGTATAGGATTCTATTCTTGCATGGTGGCAGTTCAGCCTTGTACTTCAGAACCTCCTTTCCCGATAAAGCAGATGCGACAATGGCACTGACATTGAATGTCTTTTTGCTCTTTGGTTTGCCGGTGGAAGCACTGAAATTTCCTATCGTAGCAATGGTAACGCCATCTATTTGCACGATTTCTTGCGGAAACTCGTACTTTTCGGTAACACTCAGTCGTATATATTTCAACAATGACCTGTATTTTGCCTCGTCTATCCGATAATTGTTCGGCTGCATTATCTCATGTTCTTGTTGCATTATTTTTTTCCTCCTTTTGTTGATTTGTTCCTATTCTTCTGCTCCAATGCGTAGGCAATGATATTGGCTTGCCTTTCAATCTCCTGATTGGAGAAGGAAGGGTTACGCTTTACCCATTGATTCACGTCATCCCTAAGAATGAATATGTTTTTTCCATTGGGCTTATACACTGTAAATTCTTTCTGCATAGTTAACTTATAGACATAGCTTTTGGAAACTTGCAGGTAGGCTGCCACTTCGTCTATGCTAAGGAAGTCTTTTGCCAAATAAGCTATTTTCTCCACATTTTCAAGATGGGATAACAGTTCGGACAAAGAGCCGAACCGTTTCAGAAAATTTTCGACCCTCAATATTTCTTGTTGAAAGCTTTCCAAGGATTTGTTTTCAAGGAATGATTTCAACCCCTCCATACGGGAAAGCAATAAATCTATTTCTTTTCTGTTCATATTTGCTCTTTTGTTATGGCGGAAGATTCTCCGGCTGTTTGTACCTGATTCCTCATTGCCCATTCACAAAGCTCTTTTCTGTTGAAATACACCAATTTGCCATTTGGTTTATAATGAGGTATTTGTTTCAGAGAAGTGAGCTTGTAGATATAGCTCTCGGATAGTCCAAGATATGCAGAGGCTTCAGCGGTGGTAAGCACTTCTTTGACCGCCCAGAAACGCTCTTTCAACTGAACTATGTAATTTTCAAGAACATGGATTTTATCGATCTCGTTAATCTTTTGTTCTAATGATTGGATACGTTCAAAGGGTTTCTCTGAAGCCATCATAGAGATCATGTTTTCCATTTTGGAAAACATCTTATTTTCATTTGTCGTTCTTCTATGTCTCATTGATAGATGTTGTTAAATTAGACAATATGAGGTATGCCCTCCGTGTGTAATCGATTACGGAGGGCAAAGATAGATGCGTGTATTCAACTGATTATGTTGATATTATTGAGTATCAACATAACTCTCAACACTCGTCTCAACAAATTTTCATTCCTTTGTTACACTTCTCTGTTTTTGATTAGAGTGATGTATTTGTCTATGATAGCCAGAAACTGCTTTTCTGCGATATTAGGAGCTGTGTCTTTTATTCGATTGAGCGTGGAAGACATATCGTGTTGGTTCAGGTGTTTCTTTCCGGAAGAACTGATGATAAGTCGTTTCTTGGCGATTACCGATTGCCAGTTATAGGTTATCACATCGTGTGATGCCAGTTTGTCTAACAGTAAGACTAATTTGGTGTTATTGTTAGAGGTTACAGTCTGCAATGTGTCTGTTGCGTAGCGTGTAACAACATTGTCTGTATTCAAGACTTCCTTAAACAAACAGACCTCATTGGCAAGTTGCACAATGAGGTCAAGAGTATGTCTGTCGAGCGGAGGCCTGATGTTGGATTCTTGTCCGTTCTGCATAGTATTCCCAGAATCACCACAGCCGGATTCTAAGGCGGTTCCAGGCAGGTCAATGGCATAAAATTCGTTCAGAAGTGTCGAGATGCCGTTTTCGTCCAATATGTCATGGTCGAAATGTTTGCGAACCAATCTCTCATGTTTTCTCAAAAGCTCTATTACCGTGTGATAGTTCTTTTGATGTTCATTTTTGCTCCATGCGTCTGTTGCATCATGAAACCGTTTTGAATGGATAAAGTCAAGCACATAACGCCTGTAGCTTTTTTGTCGTGTGGCGACTTCTTCCTTGTAAGATACATAGGCTTGTTCAACCAACCGGAATAGCCCTTCTTTACCGGTCTGCGCTGGTGTTCCTTGAACACCACGCATCGCTCTTTTCAAAAAGAGAGAGGTGCAAAGATAATTTCTTTGTCATAAGATAATGAATTAAGTGCTAATACTTTCCTTTATGGAGGAAGTTATATCTGCATTTTTATTTTTGTTGCTAAGATAGTTATCAGCAATGGTTTTTAAGCGGATGTCGTATGTCGCAAGCAATCCTTTTTTGACGATAAAACGGAAATTGCAGTCCATGCTCTGTCGGTTCGGGGTCTTGCCACCTCGCAACCGGAAACAGTTTGCGCACTTTACCCATACATCATAGGGATTGTGTGGCTTAAAGGTCAAGTGAACGAAGTACATAAGCAGAGCTTGTGTTTTCATCCATACTATTGGATGTTCAAATATTGTTTCGTCAAAGATCCCTCTGAATGTGGTAAATTCCGTGCTGGGGTCAATATATCCGCCTTCAAGCAATGCGGAGAACATCGAATGTATGTCTTCTTCGCTGCTTGTGCTGTGGAAGACAACCTTGCTCGTATGGATGAGCCGTTCATCTGAGGTTTCTCTTTTAGCTGTATTTTCAATGTGGTTAAACTTGTCGCAAATAGCTTTTAATTTGACGTCATACCTATCCAGCCAGCCTGCACGCTTTATCCAGCTGTAGCCTGATACGAAACAGGCTTTATGAGGAGAGTGCCCATCTATGCTGAAGCAGCATTCTCCTTTTATCCATAAATCTTTTTTGTTGAATTTATAAAATGCCAGATATACAAAGTATGACAGTTGCCGTTGTGCCTTTATCCATTCTATCGGCTTGCTGAATTTCGTTTTGTCAAATATGCCGGCAAAAGTCTCAAATGGCGTACTTGGTGCTATGTAGCCATATTTCACCAAGTCATGATACAGCATCCTTATGTCTTGTTCGCTTTGTGGCGTATAGAAAGTCTTAGCCTCGTGTATCGGTTCAAACTCAGTAAAGTCAACTTCCGGATATAGGGCTTTGGTCGTATCGTAAAGTGCTGTATTATATCTTGGCACACGGCTAGTGCTGAATCGCTTTCCATTTTCCCTTTTCCATTGTTTTTCAAAATGGACGTAGGGGCTGGAGAGTTTGCAGATGGTAGATATGGCATAGGCTATTACTTTCAGTTGCAACGGTTTGGTCTGTGGCATCGGCTGATAATGCTCATCCAAGAGACCGGCACGTATGGCTCTTTGTAATAATGTAGCCACTTGCTCATTAGCTAAAGGCCCTGTCAAATCCTTATATTCGCCTTTCGATTTTTCTCTTTGCTCTTCACAAAGCGAAAGCAACGCTTGCATGTTTTTCGCATAACTGTCAATGACCTTGACGTATGTGGAATCAATATCCTGCTTATGGTTTTGTACATAGTTAACCACAGGGGTTGTAAACTCATTATTTGTTATTAGGTCGGCCAAAAGAGGAGAGGGAGCTTGTTCCATGTATTGATAAATCTCTTTTGTCCATTTCCCGATATTCGCCCACGAAGGATCCAGTGCTTCAAATTCGATTTCATCGTCCAAATCCAACTGGCTTTTCATCTCTCCGATGATTCGGGTAATCTTCGTTATCTTAATGACGGTCTCTTGTCTTGTCATAAGCATAGAATTTAATCAATGTCAGGAATCAACGATACGGCATTCTGCTTGTTCTTATCAAGCACCTTCGCATAGATTTGTGTTGTTGCCAGTTCTTTGTGGCCCAACAGTTTTGATACGGTGTAAATGTCTGCGCCCAAATCAAGCATGAGTACGGCGAAGGTATGGCGGGCTGCATGGAGTATAAAGTAAAAAGCAATAGCTAACAAGGTTGAACAGATAAATCGTAACGTGTTGGAAATAAGCAGATATTCATCATTTTGCTTAAAGTTGAAAAAGCAATGAAGTGCAGAATATTGAGCGGTTTCAGTTACCAAAACGTTAGCTGTCCAGTTACCTGAACAGTATAGGTAACGGTGAGCAAATCAAGTAATCTGAGACCGGATAATTTCTCACTGATTTACAATGTTTTGCATATCAAAGGACGCTTATAAGAATTGTAGTTTTACAACAAAAAATGTAAGCGTATGAAGATTGAAAAATTCAAGGTGTTGCTTTACCTTAAAAGAAGCGGAACAGACAAGAACGGAAAAACTCCGATCATGGGCAGAATTACGGTAAACCGTAGTGTAGCACAATTCAGTTGTAAACTGAATTGCAGTGAGAAACTTTGGAATCCGAGGGAAAGCCGGTTGAACGGCAAAAGTAAGGAAGCGGTGGAAACCAATGCCAAAATAGACAGGCTGCTTGTTTCCATACACAAAGCATTTGATACCCTTGTAGAACGGAAAACCGATTTCGATGCCGTTTCAGTAAAAAATCTGTTTCAAGGTGGAATGGACAGCCGCATGACTCTGCTCAAACTTTTTGACCGTCACATAGAAGAAGTCAAATCTCTTGTCGGTGTGGAATATTCATTACGAACGATACCCAATTATATTTATACGCGGCAACGACTTGCCGAATTTATATCCAGCCGTTATAAGGTTTCCGATCTTGCTTTCGGACAATTGAACGAGCAGTTCATAAGGGAGTTTCAGGAATATGTGGTCATAAAGTGTGGATTAAGTGTTGAAACCGTGCGCCATTATCTGGCTCTACTTAAGCGGGTCTGTCGTATAGCCTTTAAGGAAGGACATTCTGACAAATATCATTTTGAACATTACACTTTGCCAAAGAAACTGGAGAAGCCACCGAGAGCATTGAGCCGTGAGGATTTTGAAAAACTCCGTGATTTGGAAATAGAGGAACACCGCTGGTCGCATATTACTACCAGAGATCTTTTTCTTTTCGCCTGTTATACTGGAACCTCTTATATTGATGTAGTGTCCATAACCGAAACAAACCTTGTAAAGGATGACAGCGGAGCTTTATGGCTGAAATATCAGCGAGGAAAGAACGGAAAATTATGCCGTGTCAAACTGCTTCCGGAAGCAATAGAGCTTATCGAAAAATACCGCAGCAAATCACGAAAGACACTATTTCCACATATAGAACACGGGGCATTGATGTGGAACTTGTCCAGTCTGAAGGTTATGGCCGGAATAGACGGTCCGCTTACCTATCATATTGGACGGCACTCGTTTTCGACTCTGATCACACTCGAAAACGGTGTACCGATAGAAACGGTCAGCAGAATGCTGGGGCATTCAGACATTTCTACTACCCAGATTTATGCGCGGGTTACTCCAAAGAAACTTTTTGAAGACATGGATAAATATATAGAGGCTACCAAAGACTTGAAACTTGTACTCTGATAATAAGTATCACCAATAAAATAAATTATACGATTATGCGCAGCACATTTTCAATATTACCATACATAAACCGCAATAAAGTAAAGGCAGACGGTACCACATCCGTCATGTGCCGAATTTCCATAGACGGCAAGAGCAGTGTATTTTCCACAGGGATATATTGCCGTCCCGAGGACTGGAATACCGAAAAGGGGGAAATCAGGGAGCAAAGAGCGAACAACCGTTTGATTGAACTCCGCAACAAGTTGGAACAGACTTATGAAAAGTACTTGAAAACAAAAGGTGTTGTCAGTGCAGAACTGCTTAAAAATGAGATTACACAGGCCAATACAGTGCCGGAATACCTTCTTCAGGCCGGAGAAGAGGAACGTGAACGGCTCAGAGTCCGTTCAGTTGAAATCCGGTCTACCTCCAGTTACAGGCAGTCAAAAAGCACACAGGCTTACCTACGCGAATATCTGCTCACATTAAAAATGACGGATATAGCATTTGAGGACATTACGGAAGATTTCGGTTATGGTTTCAAACAGTTTGTCAAGTCAAAAGGCTGCAAGGCTTCTCATATAAATCATTGTATGACGTGGCTGAACAGGCTGATCTATATAGCTGTTGACAGGGAAATTTTACGCTTCAATCCGATAGCTGATGTTTCTTACGAAAAGAAGGAAGCCCCCAAGCTGAACCATATCAGCCGGAGCCAGCTGCAACTGATTATGGAACGTCCGATGCCCAACAAATGGCAGGAACTCACACGGCGTGTCTTTATCTTCTCTGCCTTCACTTCATTAGCATACGTGGATATGAAGGAACTTTATCCCCATCATATCGGCAAGACTGCTGAAGGAAGGCGTTATATCCGCATTAACCGCAAGAAAACCGGAGTTGAATCCTTTATACCACTTCATCCGGTTGCCGAGCAGATATTGGAACTTTATAATACCACGGATGATACGAAACCGGTATTTCCTCTTCCTAATCGGGATATGCTCTGGTATGCCGTAAATGAGATAGGGGTACTGGCAGGAGTCAAAGGAACACTCAGCCATCATCAGGCACGACATACGTTCGGAACATTGCTACTTTCTGCCGGCGTTCCAATAGAAAGTATCAGTAAAATGATGGGGCATACAAATATCAAGACAACTCAGGTATATGCCAGGGTTACTGATGATAAGATCTCAGAAGATATGGACAAACTAATGGAGAAAAGAAAGAGCAGCAGTCAAACCGATAAAAAACAGACCAATATATGAAAAGAGAACCAATAACAATCAATGAAAGTGGAAATATTATTATACAAACGAGCAATCCTTCTGAAATTTGGATGAACGAGCCGGAACTGATTTCTTTCTTTAACGTAATTGCACCAACTTTCAGAGCAGCAGTCCGGACTGTTTATAAGAAAGGTACATTAAATCCGGGGTTAGTGGAAAAACGAATCAAACAGAAAGACGGTTGTTACGAGAATTTTTATAATGTGGAAATGATTTTTGCGCTGGCATTCCTATTGGATACTTATCCGGCAGACCGATTGCGGAAATATCTGATAACAAAAGCTATAAAAGGAAGTACAGGTTCTTTGGTCTATATTATTGGCAAAAATCATTCCTATCTGAAATGTTAGATTTCTGTCTTAAAAAAGCAATAGCCGACAGCAGGCGGATAATTCCAGCCTGTCTGTCGGCTATTGTTATACACGCAGACTAGATGCGGTTTACTTTGTAGGCTTCCCGATAATTCTCCTGAAGCATTTTCTCAATATCACTCTCCCGGTAAAGGATTTTACCGCCTAACTGGTAATAGGATATTCTCCCTTCATTACGATAATCCTGAAGCGTACGTCTGCTCAGTTTCAACTGTGCCGACACTTCCTTGTCGGTCAGATAGCGTTCGCCGCCCAGCACGGGACGGTTTCCGACCGCCAGATTCTCAATCCCGACCAGCATACGGTCAAGACTTCCCATGATACGGTGTACCCATTCTCTGCTGTCTGTTCTCAGTTCACTCATGTTATTATGGATTTAGTGGTTATTGTTTAACTGTTATATGTTACGACCTCTGTAATGAGCCTCTTTTCTTCTGTCCTCAACTTTCTTGACGATACCCTGCACATCTTCCGGCTTATAGAATATCTTGTGATTGATTTGAGAAAAAGGCAGTGTACCGTTATCACGGAGTGTCTGCAGGGTACGGGGCGAAATGTTCAGATACCGGCATACGTCCTGATTGTCCATCCACTTGTGCAGCGTCCTATCGTTCTCCCGGTTGCAAATTTCCATGACCCGATGCTCAAAGTATTCAAACTTACGCACCAATTCCTCAAACAGTTGTTTTTCTATTCCTACAAATTCCATATCGTTTCCTTTTTTGTTGATTGATGTTTATTCTTTTTTCGTTGTTTGCGACAAAGAAAAGCCATATATTCTGAAAGGCAATGGTTTCAGCCTAACTGGCAGCATGTGGCGCTGATTATCCTAGTTATGAGACCACTTTCATATCCTTTTCTGCAAATATTCCTATATTCAGGGACTCCATCCAATAATGAATTACAGAATAAAAGATCTATGAATCTGATTCAATAAAGGTCCATAGCAATGGATAAGGAATGGTTTATTTCCATGTAACCTTACTTCATCACTTTTCCAAACCATTGATTAGATAAGGAAGCAAAGAAGTGTTCCTTCAATGATTCACAGACATGAATATTTACTACAGTACGACAATACGACATTAAGTCAGTAAATATTCAAGTCAATATATCAGTAACTGTTTGAATCCCCGGTTCATTGTTTCATCAAACAGGAAAAATGCCGCATTCCACACCGATTGCCCTGCATACAAACTGCAATAGGTCACATTGTTGCCACATCCCGACCAACTGTTTGACTATTGGAAACTTATATTCTTTTTTTGCCAGACAATTTATTCCGAGATATATCGGAACATGGCAAACAAAATGAGAAAATACATGATGAACAGAAACGAAAAAACAGGTCTGTCCCCTCCATAAAATGATACCAACAACGGTATTATTTCTCCCCAATTTATAGGGAGCATATTCAAAGACGCTCAAAATAGCGGGACTCTGATTTTTAGTGGAGCAAGTTTGTGTTTCGGGCATACCGAAACGGCTTGTTCCTACTCTTGAAACTCGTGGAAGCCACATCCCATCGGTCTCTAATCAGTATCAACAGAATAAGCAAGAAAAATTAAATCAAGACAGATGAACAAAACGAAAATTCGATGGAATGAATAAGAGAGATTGTCCCAAAGAGGAAGCGGCTGACAAGCTGAAATACCGCCTTACGGTAAAGATGGCGACATCGGACTACTATACGCTGAAAGGCAAGGCTCGAAGTGCGGGGAATATCCGCCGGGGAGTTCTTGCACGAGTGCATGAGAAGTAGCTACGTAAAGGAACAGCTCACAGCGGAACATACGGATTATGTCCGAAAGTTCTGCGGCATGACGAACAACCTGAACCAGCTTGCGCACAAGGCGAATGCAGTAGCCTTCGTCACGGTGAGGATGGAGTGTCGCATGCTCGTGGCACGAATTGAGGAACTCTCAATCTTATCCTCCTATGATAGCCAAAATCATCAAGGGAAGCAACTTCAAAGATATGGTGAGCTACATTCTTGACAAGGAAAAGGATGCCAAAATTTTCGTATGTGATGGCTTATTTGTAAAAAAATAAGAAGACACTTACCAACAGTCTTGAGGCGCACTCCATAAGAGTGCCTCAAAACTGTTGCTATTTCCTTACACGGAAATATTGTTCAATGAGAATATTATCATGCCCCAATTATGGATTTTAGAGTCGATAATAATAACTTTTTTCTTTCAGTTATAAATGTTACAAAATCATTGAAATCCAAGCTGGTATTCTGTGGAATAAGATGTGATGCTAAATCTATATTATTATCCTTTACCCAATCTTTCAAATCCTCATCGTTTTTCGATTCGTTTGATGCACCGGAAAGTAATTGAAGGTTTAATATAGAATTCCAGTTTTCGGGATCCTTATAAAAACGATATTTTTCTGAATCAGAAAAATCACTCTCTTTTAGCTTATTGAATTTACTTGCAGGATGTAAATGATCTTTATGATATATAACTTTATCATATTGCAGGTGCGAATAAAGTAATGCTAAAATTGTATAACAATCGGGAGCATCCTTTTGTGTCTTTAATATATCGTCAATTACCTCATCGCTTAATGACAGACTCTTGGCATCGTCACTTGCAAACTCTGCTTTGATTTGCTCAAAAGGAAATCTGTTTTCTATAATATTATTTTTGAGGACTTTCCTAATACGGGACAATACACTATCAGATTGACCACCAAATACACCTTTGAGTAATGAAATGCATAGCCATTTTCGCATATCTGTCTTTTCTTCTTGATGTATATAGTCTTTTAATATCTCTTTCTCAAGATTTTTATGATAAATATAGTAAACAATAGGAATAATTGCATTTTTTGCTCTAAGACTTGAATCATTAAAGCCCCATTTCTTTAACAATTCAAATGTTACCTCAATACTTTCTTTTATTCGATCCCAGTTTTTATCAAACACACTAACACTATCTGAATTGAAATTTGCTACCTGAAATTTTATATTGTCATTGAACAATACTAGACAACATTTTAGAATTAAGTCAGCGGATATAATAAAATTGTTATTATATACTGCATCTACCAATGACTTAAATTCTTTTCGTGCATCTTTCTCCCAATTAGCTGTTGTTATAGACATTAATAGGTTGGAAAAACTAAGAGGTTCTCCCCCACTGTTAGTTCTAATGAATATGTCGAGTACAGTATCAATATCCTGATTTTCTTCTTGATAATAATTAATAAGTTTGTTATCAAAAATCACCTTTCTCAATTTCCTCAAGGTTGATTTTGCATATTTCTTATCTTTCCAAGGTCTTGAGTCTATAAAATCATCAAGAGCATCGTCTTCTCTGTAATCGTAAATATCGCCAACCAAAAATAAATCCTCAGTTTCGTTTAGTTTGGCAAACTCGTTATCCGATAGGAATTTAAAATTGTAAATCATCTTTCTTTCATCATCTTTGGGAAGTTGTGATGACAAGTTAATATAAAGTCGTCTTGTAGGTAAGCAGTCTTCATTATCTTTCCACCACTTTCTTGGCATCTTATATGCATAAGTACCCTTTAACCCCAAATATAACGATGTCAATCTCTGCTGACCATCTATAACAGCCATAAAGTCCGAGTAGCCTTTTGTGGATATGTATGGATTTTCATCTTTAAAAAAAGCTCTATATTCTTTGAGAAACTCATAAAACTTGTAATTGTTTTTGGTTTGACTACTTGTAACGTTCCATATCATAAATGAATTAATAGGATAATCTCTCATAATACTATCGAACAACACTTCAATCTGTTCGCTTGACCATACAAATTTTCTTTGTATTGCAGGGAGTAAGAATTTTCTTTGTTCAATATACTCTATCGCATCGCTGATGCTAATTGGAGTTTTAAAACCGCTATTTATCATAATTTTGAAAGTTTACATTTATCAATCATCCATTGGCGAAATTAAATCAGCGCATATTTAACCTTGCCAATAGGTTTGTTATTTTTATAGTTGATGTATTGTAGGATTGTAAGTGCGCTAATCTTCCCTATACAAATTATACATATCCGACACCCATCCTTTCAATGTCTTTCTTAAAGATGCCGGAGAAATGACCTCTATCATGGCTCCTGCACTAAGTAATCTCATTGTAAAATCGAATGTAGGAGCAAGGAATAACTCAAAGTCAGCATATTCACCGTTATCTTCCAGCAACTTCTGGCTATGATGCAAGGGAAGCGAGTTCATATATGGAATATGATCACGGTAGGCTCTGATAACTATCCGTTCGGGCTTTATATTGCCGTCGGATATAATTCCGTAATAATTTGAGAAGTAATCTGAAGCGGAAAAATCTTTGGGAAGCTTAAATGTGTCCGTTGTTATTTCCAAATCTTCAATGCGGTCAAGCCCGTAAATCCGGTAATCATTATAGTGGATATTGTGAGCCAGAACATACCATCGGTTTTCAAACAGTTTTACACAGTAAGGCTCGATCGGAAACGTGTGACTATTTAACTTGTTGAACCCGCAATAAGTGATTGTCACGACATGGTTTTCCCTCATCGCTTCAAGTAATGTGTCCAAATGGTTGTAGGCAGACGGAATTTTGCTGACCAGAATCCGGTTTTTCAGTGAAAGGTTCTCGCTGATAAGGTTGCTTACGGCAAACGAGTCGAGCATCCATTTTTTCAGTTCATCTTCATCAATGTCCTCCGGATTCTCTATATAATAAAGATAACCACCGGTTCTTTGACAAGAGATGATTATACCGAACTGACTGAAAATAGCATCTTTCCATCGGTTGAACGTAGCACGGCTCAAAGGCTTGTAATCACTCAGAGCCTTGTTGCGCTCCCAGCGGTCAGAAATCTCTTCCAGGGAAATCTTCCCCGCCCGGCGAATTGTCTCTATCAGCCATGTGTATTTTTGGAGTTGTAACATACTATATTTTGTTGGTTGCAACAAAGTTAATAAAAACTTGTAGCACTCAGTGCAATATCTCGGTAAATACCGCATAATTAATTGAAATATTTGATTATTAACTGAATCATATAGCCTTGAAATTGAAAGTCTGGTGTATGACGCAGTCAATACTGACAGTTTCACTTAAATTATTTTCGCTGCATACTAGGCTTGCATTACTATTTGGATATTTCTTTGTGTAACAATTTTAGGGATGCTGCTCGGAGCCTATGCCCTCCTTTGGAATCCAACAATAATCTGTAACCAGATTCGAAAACCATTGTCATACTGTCAAGCATATCGGCATCTCCTATAAGTTCGTCATGCACGGCGAACAAGGCATAGTTCTTTGTCCCACTCACTGCCTTATGACTACTCTTATATTCCGTAAAACGTCTGCAAACCGCTTCGTCAAGTGTATATTCAGTATTGCCGTCCTGCCTTTCTACAAAATAAGAATATGTCCCGAATCCTATCTTGGAACAGATAAGTTCCGCTATATTCATTGCCGGGTTGCAAATCACCTTTGCCGCACATGGAGCATCGGCATAAAATACATAATACCCGCCCAATGAAGTCCCCATTAATAAGGATGGATTGAACTTACTGACGGCTGTATTGATTTTTGCTACTGATTCTAACGGATTTTCATTTACCTCAAGTGCTATCCACTCGTATTCGGAGAATATTTTACGTACCGTACGGACTGTTGTCGATGTAGCACCGGATCCAAGTCCATGCACGTAGATGGCAATAGGCTTTACATCGTTCTTATTAATGAATGTTGTACACATATTAGTATGGTTTACTTCAATACATTGCAAAAATATCCTCCTCATGTCTCACTTTTATATACAGCAATGGAATCGTTTCTGCTTGTATCGCAAATTGAGCCAGTAATCTTTTATTTTTGTTGGCAAAGAAAACATTCGAGATGAAAATATTGCATATTTCAGACACGCATGGCTGTCACAGACGGTTGCACAATTTGCCACAGGCTGACATCGTTGTGCATTCGGGCGACTTTACCATGAACGGCAGCGAGCAGGAAGCGTTGGATTTCATGAACTGGTTCTGCGACCTTCCTTGTCCGCAAAAGATATTCATTTGCGGCAACCACGATGACTGTCTTTACGGTGCCACCATTGACGGGCTTGATGGCAATGTGCATTATCTGTGCAATTCCGGTGTAGAAATCGAAGGCCTGAAATTCTATGGTGTTCCGATGTTCATGGGCGACTGCATTAGTGACCGCCAAATCAAACATTATGCAAATATCCCTGATGATACGGACATTCTCATTACCCATACGCCACCTTTCGGCATCCTCGACTTTGACGACAATATCAATTACGGCTCGGAAGAACTCCTTGGTCGTATTTCGGTTGTCCAACCTCGGCTACATCTTTTCGGACATATCCATGCCCAATATGGAATGACTATCCTTAATGGGATAACCTTTTCAAATGGAGCAGTCATGAATGCTGATTATACAAATTTTAGAAAACCGAGTCTTATAGAAATTTAAACCAAACAAGTATTACAGTGGAAACAACACTTTATTCTACATTCTTAGATGACAAAGAAATTACCTGCCAGATTTACGAGATGCTAGCAAATGACGTTTTAGGCAAAGAACAATTAGAAAAGATAAAGTTGCGATATGATGATATGTACCGCAATTTCTTCAGTTATTCAAAAGAAGAAGCCGTGAAATTGATAAAATCGGGAACAGAAGCCTGTGTCTGGGAATTTAGTAAAGGAGTTGAACCATTCACTCCTAAGGGTTGGAACCGTTATTATGAAGACACTATTACCGTGCCTATACCTATAACCCATCCAGATTTCAAGGATTTGACTACACGCACAGAAAAACGTGGAGCGATAGGCCTTGACCTTCCTACATGGTTCAACCTAAAAAATACTGACAAGCGGATTATGCTTGTGGCACAAGACCCACTGCGAGGCAATACATGGTATTCCGATGTTGATAAATTCCCAAAGGGAAAGACCGGATGCAAAGAAGATTATATCTGCATAGACGCGTTGGTGGCTTCTCCGTTTGGACTGCATGGTAAAAGTTGGAGGGATAAAAAGAATGGAGGTGGCAGAATGGCATTGCTTGTTGAAAAACTTATTGAACACGGTTATGGCGTTTACCTTACCGATTGCAGGAAATATTTTGTATATGACCATAAGGAGTCGGACATTTATTCTTTGAAGAAAAAGACTATCTATAAAAGAATATTGGAAAAAGAAATTAGCATAATACGACCTAGCTGCATTGTCGCAATGGGCAATCAGGCATATTCTTACTGCAAAGAACTTCTTGGCAATGATCCAAGAGTCAAATATGCACCTCATTTTTCCGGAACGGCAACATGGAAAGCGAAAGATTTTTCCGACATACCCCTAAAACAGAAAATTTCGATAGAAGAACTTGCAGAAAAATATATGAAATATATTATTACTATATGCAAATGATGACAAATAATCGATTATAAAGTACGATTTTTTTAAGACCTGTACCGACAAATGATACACCCTCACCATACTTTTGTGCTGTAATCATAAAAGCAGCATAAAGATGAAAGAAGCAAAGACAGGGAAAATCGAAATTGAGACGGATAGACTTATAATCAGAACTCCCGAGGATAAGGATGACCATGATATTTTTGTTCTGATGAGTGACCGGGAAATTGCGGCAAGTACAGGATTCAGGCCGATGAATACGCTGAGCGAGGCAGAGGGGAAAATCCGCAGGGAGATGGATGGCGGGCTGATGTTCTGTATTTTGGAAAAGAATCTTCCGGAAAAGGTTCTCGGTGTTTTTGAAATCACTCCGCACAAAACAAATACTGTTTCGGGTGAGAAATGCAACTATGAGATATGTTATTTCCTCCATAAAGAAGCCCGAGGGAAAGGCTATATGACGGAAGTTGTGAAGAGAATGAAACGCTATCTGTTCGATGAACGGATGGCTGACTCGCTGACCATTGCAGTCCTGCCACGGAATGACGCCTCTCGCAGAGTCGCCCTGAAAAGCGGCTTTACATACGAAGGTCTGGAAAAGAAATGCGGCATGAATTATCTTGATGAAGTTGTCGACCTTGAATATTATACCATTTATAAAGAAGAATACCTTAATCCTGATGAAAAAATACGTAAGGAAAAGCAGACCATCGCATCAAAGCAGAAATGGATTAATGACGGTGGCATTCTTTACCCGATTCCGGGCTATGCTTCGTTGCTCACTTCTCCCGGCAACGGGATATTCCGCATCTATGAGCAACCGCAGACAGAACGCTTGGGACTGGAGAAGATAGATGATACTTTCCGATTCGATTTCAAGATTTATAACCTTGACTGCGAGGATATTATGTCGAAAATTATAAAGACATGGACTTCAGACCTGTTCAGAGAAAGCAACAAGAATCTTGGAGTGATTTTCAACGGCATTAAAGGAACAGGTAAGACAATCGCTGCTAAACAGCTCTGTAACCGCATTGGACTACCGGTGATTGTCATCTCAAAACCCGTTAACGGGATGTTGGAGTTTATACAATCGCTGCATTTTGAGAGTGCTATTCTTATTGATGAAGCCGAAAAAACTTTCCGTGAAGAACAGGAAGTTCTGCTCAAAATGATTGACGGAGTTTACAACGACATGCGGAAACTGTATATTCTGACCACCAATAAGCTGTCAATTGACGAGAATCTTCTGGGGCGTCCGGGGCGTATCCGTTATATCAAGGAGTTCTCCAATTTGTCGGCGAAGGCTGTCAATGATGTTATCAATGACAATCTTAAAGACATATCTTTGAAAGAAGAAGTGTTGAAAGTAGTTGACAGTCTGGAAATTTCTACCATAGATATTCTGAAAGCCATTATAGACGAATGCAATATTATGGGGGCTGTTCCGTCAGATTCGACTTTGAACATTCCGAGGGCTAAATACAGAATGCAGATTATCAGTTTCGACAGTCTTGACTTGAAGTCCCATCAGGAACTGAAAGACTATATTAAAGAGCATTTGAATTACAATGAAACGGTAGTTGGTTGGCTTCAGAAAGTCATCGGTACGGATGAAAGCAAGAAAAAGCCGAAAAAAAACATGGATTTGATAAATGAAATGTTTGATTGCGATGTGAATATAGAATGGCAGGCAACCTCATCGCTGGCTACATATATCGGCAAGCGAATCGGACATAGGACGGTCATTTCAGAACCTGACAAATACGGTTTTTTTACAGTCGAATCCGATTGGGACGGTACGGAGTTATGGTGCCTATGCAATGAAATTGACATACCGTCACTTTATAGAGGAAACTTATAGCATAATAACATGAAGGACAGTATAAAAGATAAAATTGCCGGTTGCCTTTACGGACAAGCTGTCGGGGATGCTCTCGGACTTGGGACAGAGTTCATGAGCAAGGCCGAAGTTAAGCGCAATTATCCTGACGGGCTTTCTGAATACAGTCAGATAATTCAGGATTACCATAGGAAACGATGGAATAAAGGCGATTGGACGGATGATACAGATATGATGCTCTGTATAGCAAAGGCTATTGTTAAAGACCGTTGCATTAATCCAGAAACCGTAGCCCATAATTTCAAGCAGTGGTTCAAAAACAGGCCGATGGGGATAGGAAGACATACATATAACGTGCTTGCATTGTATGATGATGAATTGAACCCGGTAAATGCGGCTGAAATAACCTGGAATTTATCAAACCGGAATAGCGCACCCAACGGAGGAATAATGAGGACATCTGTCGTTGGCCTTTGGGATGAAGACGTAGTTCAAAATGCAGAAAAGATTTGCAAGTTGACACATGCGGATCCCAGATGCATCGGGTCATGCGTTATCATATCGGAACTGATAAATCATTTCGTCTGGCACAACATGGAACTCCCATTTGAGGATATTCTTGAAATCGCAGACAGATATGACACAAGAATACGGAAATATCTATTGCTTGCCAAAAACGGAGAGCTTGCCGATTTGAACCTTGATGAAAAAACGACAATGGGTTATACTTTAAAGCCGCTTGCTTGTGCGGTATGGTGTTTATATCATGTCAATAGCTTTAAAGAGGGGCTTTTAAAAATTGTCAATGCTGGTGGCGATGCTGATACGAATGCAGCCGTGGCCTGTGCCGTATTGGGGGCTAAATATGGTATGGCAGGAATTCCTGAATATTATGTCGATAGTCTGAATCAAAAGAATGTATATGAATGTATAATCAATGAACTGGCAAATGTTTTGCTCAATTAAATAAACGGATAATATGAACAGCTGTATTTTAAGTAAGGAAGATATTCTTTGTATGCAGTACGCCGGAATGAAAGCGTCACAGATCATGACTCCAAAACTTATGCCGGAAGAGTATGCAGAAGCATTTGAAGCATATATTGATAAAGCAGAAAGTGTTATGTCGATGCAAGAGGAGTATGGTGTCATTACATTGACCTTTCAAGATGACAATTTCCCTCATTCGCTTAGGAAAATAGGAAACGATTGTCCGCCAATAATTCACTGCATAGGGGATTTGTCACTTCTTGCTCCAACAGCCAATCGCATTGCCGTCATCGGTGCACGCGCTGCTTCACCAATTGGATTGAGAAAAGCATACGAATTAGGAAATAAATATGCGAAAGAAGGTAATATTATAGTCAGTGGCCTTGCTTTGGGCTGTGACAAATCGGCGCATGAGGGTTGCCTTGATGCCGACGGACGAACAATAGCCATTGTTGCATCTGGTCTTAACATTACACATCCGATAGAAAACGCACCGCTCCAACAGCGGATTTTGGAAAATGGAGGACTTATTCTTTCCGAACAACCTTTTGGTGTGAAGGCCAATCCGACAAGGCTTGTCGCACGCAACAGGTTGCAGGCCGCATTGTCAAGCACTGTTATCTTGGCAGAATGCCCGCAGCAGAGTGGCAGTATGCACACCATGCGTTTTGCCCGCAAATATCACAAACGCTGTCTCGTAGTCTCATATCCGGAATACAGTGATAAAAATGCGGGTAATGAATTATTAATCAATTTGAACCTTGCAAGAAGTATCTGAAATATGAAGAAAGTCTTGATATTCCCGGCACCTTTTCTCACCCAAAAGACAACTGCGGACCAACAGAATGATTATATGTTTTCATTGCTGAAGGACGAAGTGGCTTTGGAAGGGATAGGTGATTTTATAGAAGTCAATGCTTTGAATAAATCGGATTATTGCGAGGAAGTTCGCAGGATCATTGCAGAACAGAAACCGAACTGGGTAATTGCCTCAGGTGAATCGGCTACGGCTTGTATTAATCTTCACCAGCAAAAGAAAATTTTAATTAACCCCTTTGTGAAATGGGGCGATTTGAATAATGTCCCCGATTATGCCCGTCTGCATACATACGGTTTCTTTGGAGCATTGCCAGAACAAGAAAAAAGTTGTGAATTGTTTCAGACCGTCTATCCTAATGTATCATGGTTTGTCAATATTCCTAATTTGAGTTTGATTGATATTAAAGATATTTTCATAGAGATTATTAGTAACAGACTAAATGAGTAGCAATATGATTATCAAAGGACAATACACATCGACAGAAATATTCACCGAAAACATCGAAGAAGCCGCCTTGCAGTGGGTAAGGGAACAATGTGACCATCCGGCTTTCGAGGGAGTAAGAATTGTGCAGATGCCCGATGTACATGCAGGAAATTCCTGTAATGTCGGTACGGCGTATCGAATAGGGACATACCTTAATCCGGATCATGTGGGCGTCGATATCGGATGTACCATTTCCATGCATAGACTTTCTTCCGTAGTTGCATCGGAAGATTTTGCCTTGCTTGACCATAAAATACGTGGGGTTATTCCGACCGGTATGGAAATTTGTGAAAAGAATAGTCTTAATGAAAAAGAACTGTTCCGCTTTCTCAATTCGCAATACCAAAGAGCACGATCATCCGCTCCCGACCTGATTAACGAAGTGCCACGCATAGATGCCCGTTTTGTTTCGGACTTCTGCCGCAGGATAAAGCTTCAAGAAGCTATCTTTTATAAAAGTTTAGGCACCCTCGGAGGTGGCAATCACTTTATTGAATATGGAGAGGATGACAAGACGCAGGAAGGATGGCTCACAATACATTGTGGTTCCCGGAATGTGGGAGTAAAAGTTGCCAACCATTGGCACAACATTGCGCAAAATCCCAAGCGGGCACAATTTATCGGCTATCTGTGGGGAGATGCGCTCAATGGATATCTGTCCGACATGATTGTGGCACAGGCGTATGCCCTATATAATCATCAAATCATCCGTGACCGTATTTTTGCCATACTGAAGAAACTCTGCAAGGCAAAATGTGTGGAGTCTCTATTTACCACCCACAATTATATTTCTGTATGCGAAGACTATCCCATGCTGCGCAAAGGGGCAGTTGAAGCTGCAGAAGGAGAACGCTTTTGTCTGCCTTTCAACATGCGTGACGGCATTGCCATCTGTGTGGGCAAAGGGAATGCAGATTGGAACTGTTCCGCTCCGCATGGAGCCGGACGTGCCATGTCGAGAAATGCCGCCAAGAAGAATATCGGGATGGACGATTTTGAGATGTCTATGAGCGGTATATTCTCTACATCTGTCTGCCCCGGCACTCTTGATGAATCACCACAGGCATATAAATCTATGGAGGAAATATTGCGTCTGATTGAGCCGACCGCCGAAGTCATTACAATGGTCAAACCGCGTATAAACATTAAAGACATTCCCCAATGAAGAAGTATATACAACTTACAGCCGGACGGGGACCTGCGGAGTGTGCCCGTGCTGTTGCGCTCGTCGCCCGCGAACTGTTGAAGGATTTTCCGGATGCAGAACTTGTGGAAAGTGAACCGCATAATACGGAGCCGGATTGCTATATGTCGATGCTGTTTCTTGCTGAAGTTGATGTCGTTAAAGAGCTGGAGTGGACAGGTACTATACTGTGGCGGGCGACGTCAAACCGTTACCGTCCCGGCTATCCTCGTAAGAATTGGTTTGTCGGAGTGGAATTTATCGAACCAGTTACACTTCCGGAAGTGTCTGATAAAGATATTGTTTACGAAACGATGCGCTCCGGTGGGCATGGCGGGCAGAACGTCAACAAAGTGGAGACTGCGGTTCGCGCCACTCATTTTCCTACCGGGCTTTCCGTCAGATGCTGTTCACAACGTTCACAGTCACAAAACAAGGAAATGGCACGCAGTCTGCTTCTTTTGAAATTACAGCAAGCAAACGATTCTGCCGCAGCATTGTTTCGCTCGTCCAAATGGGGCAAGCATACTACACTCTTACGTGGGAATCCCGTGAAAACATTCTCGGGACCGTTATAACCTGTAATTTTGAAAAACAAGATATAGTAGGGTAATATTTTCAAAACATTTCAAATACAAAAATGACCGCAGGTCAGAAACAGGTTGCCCGACTTCGGAGGAGCAACCAGGCGGCAAGGCTTGCGGGAGTAACCCGCAAGGTTTCGAGTTACTCGAAACATACCTTGCTGCTGCCTTTTCGGCAGTAACCGAAAAGCCTTCGAGTAACTCGAAGGACACCTTGCTGTGCTTTTGAGAGCACAAGAAATCCGTCAATAAACGGATTTGAACAAGTGTTGTTATTTCGGCTTTCAAAGCATCGTTTCCCGATGCCCAAGCTGCCCAAAAGAAGAAAGGGAATAGGGCGGTGTGCAAGCCTGCACCTTATTGAGATTACAGGGAACAAAGCCGGATTTTCATCCTTTTGAGAAACAGACAATAGTGCCAATTCGGATGTCAATATGTGCCAATCACAACCAAAACAGACATTAGACCAATAAGGAAATGCTATTTTGAGCAAATACATCCTCGCTTGTTTACAAGCTCAGCGAACCAATGGTTTGCTAAAACAATGAAGAACAGAACCCGACAACCAAGAAAGTAATTCAATGCAGATAGGAAGCAACATAGTTTCAATGATATGCTGGTTTGCTGTCGTGCTGTTGTGCTGGTTTACAACAGCGAAACTTCAAATAAAGGTATCAGCAATGGATTGTGGCTTTAGAGAGGTGGAGTTTGAATGATATAAATCGGTGGTACAATACATCCGTCTATCAACGTAGTAATGAAGCAACAAAGGAATGGTGCAAGAAACAAAAGCGTATAGGCATGGCATACACACACTGGCCTGCAAGCCTGCCCGCGCTCCAACCTGCCTGCCGACCGGTCTGCCGGCACGCCTGCCTGTCGGCACACAGACAGGCAAACCTACCAACGGGCTATTCGCAAATGGGCAGGCTCAAATATAATGTAGAAACGGTATGGAATTAAAAGCAGGACAGTACTACTGATTTTCATCACCAAGATGTGCAACAAATGTACAATAATGATAAGATGTTTGATTTTCTCTATTTTTCAGAGGAATAACTTTGGCAATGAAGGAGAAAAACACTACTTTTGCAAATGAGAAAAGCGTTCTTTTGATTGATGCAGAACATTGCAGAATAGAGAAGCTCGCTGGTTCCCAAATCGTTACCTGTTAAGCTGACAATCTTTGTAAGTTCCTTGTTTTCAATGGGTAAGAAGAATTGATATGTCTTCCGCAATGGAATGTTAAATTTTTATTTACTCCGGCTTTCATACTCCATCGTTGCAGTTCTACCGAAGTCCAAGAACCGTAAGTGAATCCGGTAAAGACTGGATCTTCGGGATTGCCACGCTCTCCAAGATATTTTTCTGCCTGCGGAGAAATGTCGAGATATTCCTGTCCTCCTGTTTTCTTTTGCTTGAATATGATTCGTGTGTAATCCCCGAATTTTTGAACTTCGCTCCATGTGAGCTCCTGGATGTCGCTTTTGCGAAGTCCGGTCAGACACGAAAAGAGAAAAGCCCTTTTGAGAATAGGATAACGGCACGGGGTGGCAGCCAGTTGCTTCACCTCTTCCAAAGTTAAATAGTCACGTTTGACTTCTGCGGCTTTGAAGCCTTCAATTCCGCGAAGAGGATTTACCGATATGATCCTTTCATCGTATGCCTGATTGATACAAGCACGGAGCTTGTTGAAATAGGAAACCTTTGAGTTCTGGGACAATCCTTGGAACACGTCCCTTTCTCTACGCGGACCTGTTCGTTTATGCGTATCCTTTTCTACATTGTCCAAAAAGTCTTTGAAACCTGCAATAAACTCAGGAGTAATATCTTTGAATGTCGTTTTCTCATCACAGTAGATTTCAAGATAACGCAAGCAGCTTCTCCAGTTGCCCCAGTTTCCCTTAGATTCAGGATTCTTATGCCTGTCCTCTACCATCTTGCGATAGTACTCCAGAAAAGGAGTGTCTTCTTTGAATTGGCGGGTAAAAGAGTACTCTCCATTTTGCATTTCAATGAGCCGCTTGGACTTTATAGCCTGGGCAGTGGCTAATGTCTGCCGGTTCTGCTCCCGTTCCATTGGGGTAGTGGCATCTATGAGGTATAGCTTTAAGTATTCTTTATGTCGCTTCCCATTTCTGTAGATGTCGAGGTATAAACTTGAATTGCCATTAGACAACTTCTTCTCTCGTAATTTGACTGGTTCTTTTTGAACGGTTGTTTTCTTTGCCATGACTGTTTCCTGCTTTATTTGGTTATTGTTAATGTCCTTTTTCGGGGGACAGATTTTTGTCCCTCGTATCAATATCGGGGGACAATCTGGGGACAAAAATACAATAAAAATATGTAACTACGCAGAAAACATGGAGAAAAAGAGAAAATACAATATCTTGATAAAATTGCTGATATAGTGCATTTTACAAGTTTATATTTTCTCTTTATATGCTTTTCTTTTCTTTACGTCATTTTCCGATGCAAAAATGCTCAAAGATATTACCAAGAACTTCATCGGTTGTTACTTCTCCTATGATATCGTTCAGGTGGAAGATACATTCACGTAAATCTTGTGATATAAGGTCGGAGGGTAAGGAGGATATTAAACCTTGCTCTACTCTTGTGATAGCATCAAGTGCGTGGGTAAGGGCTTCGTAATGACGGAGGTTGGTTACAATGACATCGTTTGTACTAATTGAGGGGATATGGGTTACCTCTGTCAGAAGTTTTTGAAGTTTATCTATGTTTATTTTTTGACGGGCAGATATGGCTATCGTGTGATAATTATTTTTATCGAACTCCGAGTTGGAGGGGATGTTATCAACCAAGTCGCATTTGTTTTGAGCGAGTATTACTTGCTTGTTCTTTAAATAGGGTTCTACTTCCTGAAAAAAGGTTTTGAAGTTTTCATGACGTTGCAAATCGTACATCAGGATAACTATTTCGGCCTGCTCCAATGCTTTGAAGCTGCGTTTTATTCCTAAGTTTTCGATTGTGTCGTCGGTTTGACGGATGCCGGCTGTATCAATGAAACGGAAAGTTACTCCGTTGATTATCATTGTATCTTCAATGACATCGCGAGTTGTTCCGTGTATGTCGCTTACGATGGCTTTGTCTTCGTTAAGCAGGGCGTTGAGTAGGGTAGACTTACCTACATTGGTCTCCCCGATGATGGCTACCGGAATGCCGTTTTTTATGGCATTTCCGATGCTGAACGATTGTACCAAACGTTCTATTACCTGATGGATTTGCGCTGCAAGAGCCTGAAGTTCGCTGCGGTCGGCAAACTCTAATTCTTCATGGTCGCTGAAGTCTAATTCCAATTCCATCAGCGATGTCAAATGTAACAATTTATTACGTAGGACTGCAAGTTCTTTACTGAATCCTCCACGCATTTGGTTCATGGCGAGGCGATGAGTAGCTTCGGAAGTGGAAGCTATCAAATCAGCTACGGCTTCTGCCTGACTCAAGTCCATTTTCCCATTTAGAAATGCCCGCTGTGTAAACTCTCCCGGTCCGGCAGTCCGGCATCCGTTGTTGATGAGTAGTTGCATTACTTGTTGCAGGATGTAAGCAGAACCGTGACAAGATATTTCTACCGAATTTTCGCCGGTGTAGGAGTGGGGAGCACGAAACAGACTGACTAACACTTCGTCTACTATTTCTCCCTTTTCGTTTTTTATCTGCCCAAAGTTCACCGTATACGCCTTACGCTCGGTGAGCGGCAGGGGATTTTTTTCGGTGGGATGAAAAATTTTATCTGTTATTGAGAGGGCTTCTGCGCCTGATACACGGACTATCCCGATAGCTCCGCCTTGCGCCGTAGCTATTGCACAAATCGTATCTTGAGTATTCATTACCGATAGAGGGTTTCTGTTAATATTGTTACAATTTTTTCTAATGACTCACGGTCTGTTTCATCGAATTCATTTAAATGGTCACTGTCTATGTCGAGTACACCTTTCACCTCGTCTTCTACTATGATGGGAATAACGATTTCAGAGCGCGACAAGGAACTGCACGCGATGTGTCCGGGAAATTGATCTACATCCGGAACTACAATGGTGCGTTTTTCAGCCCATGCCGTGCCGCATACGCCGCGTCCTTTGCGGATGCTGTAACAAGCCACGCTACCCTGAAACGGGCCTAATATAAGTGCGTTGTTTTCTACCAGATAGAATCCTACCCAGAAAAAGTCGAATGCTTCTTTCAGCGCCGCACAAGTATTGGCAAGCACACTTATCACATGAGATTCGCCTTCAATGAGCGGAACAAACTGTTCCAAAAAAATACGATACCTTTCTGCTTTGTCAGCCGAAGTGTTTTGTTTGAAACTTGCTTCCATTGTCTTCTCAGATTCTTTCCAATACGAGTTTTATCAAGTCGTCTATCTGGTTCTTATAACCTGTATTCACTTCTTTCGCTACGCGGTTGGCTATCACTATACATACAGTGGTGGCTTTGTGTCCCATCAACCGCGAAAGTCCGGCCAGTGCCGAGCTTTCCATCTCGAAGTTTGTTATATGTTTTCCTTCGTAGACAAACGACTCTATCTTTTCATTTTGACGAGGGTCGGCGAGTGGAATGCGCAACTGTCTGCCCTGTGGCCCGAAAAATCCACCGCATGAAACGGTAATGCCTTTCGTCATGTCATGACGTGCTATACGTTCTACCATCTCTTCGTCGGCATGGATTACGTAAGGAGCCGGGGCGCACAGATTACCGCTCCATCCCAAGTGGTTGAGCAGGGCACGCTCTATCGGCAGGTCGCATACAGCGTTGCGTCCCTCATAGAAGTTGAGCAGTCCGTCGAACCCGACCGAGATTTCCGAACAGATGAAAGAACCTTCCGGTGTGTAGGGCTGTAATCCGCCACACGTACCGATGCGCACCATTTCCAGTTGGCGAAAATCGTCTTTTTCCTCACGGGTGCGGAAATCAATGTTTGCCAATGCGTCAAGTTCGTTTACCACGATGTCAATGTTATCACATCCGATGCCGGTAGAAAGAACCGTTATCCGTTTTCCCTTATAGGTTCCGGTGATGGTTTTAAACTCGCGGTTTTCAATCTCACACTCCCGACTCTCAAAGTGCGAAGCCACCAGTGCCACACGCCCCGGATCTCCCACAAGAATCACTTTACTTGCCAACTGCTCCGGCTTTACATGAAGATGAAACACCGAGCCGTCTTCATTTATTATAAGTTCTGAAGGAGGAAAATATTTCTTTATCATAATCGTCGCAACAATTTTAATTGGTTAATGATTTTATCTCAGCGTTACGTATGTTGATACTGAGCGTTTCTATCTCTTTATACAGTTCTTCCACTCTTTTTTCTTTGTCAAGAATGCCGGGAGCCATCTGTGCTTTACCAGCCTGAGCAGCCGAAGCATATTGTGAGCGCAACTCTTCGAGCGACCGGCGGAGTGTTGTCAAATCTTTTTCCTTCTGCTGAAGGCTTTGGAACATTTTGCGCGCCTCTGCCGAACGGAAGTCGGACAGGAAGTGGTAAACCGCATTATCGTCTATTACGAAATAAAAATCATGACGCTGTTTCTGCTCTTCTTCTCCATACATAATCTGTGCCAACTGCTGTTTGGCAATGCGCACTTTACCTGCGTCAGACCATGTTTTCTGAATTTCTTTCAGCATCGCCAGTTTTGCCAGCGCTTCCGGTTCAGTGGTTTCGTAATCGTATACGTCTTTTGTCTCATTAGGAACAAATACATAGATGCAAACCTTTCCTTCGGGTTGCCGGCGGTCGGAAGCAAACCATCCCAGATTATTAAAATCATCGACGGCATACATATAATCATTATAAGGAGAGTTGAACGGCATACCGATGTTGTCCGGACGGAAATAGGTATTGTCGTCTGAGTTATAACGGGTGATAAAAATATCATATCCCCCCATACTTCCTTCGCCCTGAGCGGCGTAATAAAGTGTGATGCCATCCGAATCCATAAACGGATAATTCAGGTTTTCTCCCGTATCATTCAAATCGGCCAGCGGGGTAGCCTTACTCCACTGGTCAGTAAGTTTTACGCTTGAATAAAGTTTGGTTTCTCCCTCCGCATTTGGCATTGCTTCAATCATCCGGTCATTCATCTCGTTGACAAACCGGGTGCAAACCATGCTGTCTGTCAGGTTAGAAGTAATCGTACCCGACTCTTTGCTTAATTTATACGCGGCAAGAAAATCCTTTTTATCTACCACGAAACTATCTATAACCGTTACCTTTTCCACACCTCGTATCATACGCGCTCCCAGCCGGAACTTCGTCATCAGCGAATCGGCTTCTGCGGTATCCCTCTTTTTGCGTTCCAGCCAATAAATATGGTCTTCAAGGTTCGTAATGGCATCGTCGAAACGATAAAGGTCGTAATACGCCTTGCTCAAATAAAGAAATCCGTCGATCACTTTCCGCTGGGCGCTTTTCTCCAAATAAGGAAGTGCCTCGCTTGTTTCTCCGGTTTCATAGCAACATGCCCCGTACCAGTAATTATAGTTCGCGTTCGACGGAGCTTGTTTTACAAGACGCTGAAATACAGGCTTTGCTTTTTCAAAGTCTCCATCGGTAAACCATTTGCGCGCTTGGGCAAGCGTTTGCGCCGACATGCTTCCCGAGCAACACGCCAAAGCCAAAAGCATCAGTTTATATTTCTTATCCATAGTTTCGTGTCGTAAAATGATTTTTCAAATATACGCAATCTTTCCGAAAAAATCGATTTCTGTCTTCCTAAATCTTCCGTAAATCATTCTTTTCATATAATTTTGCGCCAATTTTGAGTATGAAGCGATTTAAACATGTAGCGAGCATGTTTTAAACCTTCTCCGGCTTGGTCTGGAGCTTAAAAAATGCTATGGGTAGCGTTGACCATTTCTATGGGTAGAACCGGTTAACGCTACCGCATGAGATGAGTGACACTAACGGTAGCGTTTTTCGGGTCAATCCGAAAGGCGAACTACAAACTATCGACGTATGAACAAACTGACGGAAGAAACTAAATTAATGCGCCGTATTGAGCAGCGTTTTGCCAAAGGCGTGGTGAAGTACGGATTAATAGAGGAGGGTGATAAAATATTGGTAGGGCTGTCTGGCGGGAAAGATTCGTTGGCGCTGTTGGAACTGCTGGCGCGCCGTTCGAAAATCTACAAACCCCGCTTCTCGGTAGTAGCCGCACACGTGGTGATGGAGAATATCGCCTACGAATCGGACACGGATTATTTACGCAACTATGCGGATGAATTGGGTGTGCCTTTCCTTACTTACCGCACATCTTTCGACCCTTCGACCGACACGCGCAAATCGCCCTGTTTTCTCTGCTCGTGGAACCGCCGCAAAGCACTCTTTACCATTGCCCACGAGCAGCAGTGCAATAAAATAGCACTGGGACACCACATGGATGACATCCTTGAAACTTTGTTGATGAATCTTACCTTTCAAGGAGCGTTCAGTACCATGCCTCCGCGTTTGGAAATGCGGAAATTTGACATGACCATCATCCGTCCTATGTGCCTCGTACACGAAGCGGATTTGGTGGAATTGGCGGCTTTGCGCGGTTATCGAAAGCAGATTAAGAATTGTCCATACGAGAAAGATTCTCACCGCTCGTCGATGAAAGATGTTTTGCGCCGTCTGGAAGAAATGAACCCCGAAGCCCGATACAGTCTGTGGGGAGCAATGGGGAACGTTCAAGAAGACTTGCTGCCTGAAGAAGTGTAAATTTTATCCACTGATGACAAGAGTAAAGAACATATATAAAAGCAATTGGAAATTAAATCAATAACACAAATAAAATGAAAGGTATATATACGATTTCGTTACTTATCGTATCGAATATTTTTATGACTTTTGCATGGTATGGACACCTGAAGTTGCAGGAAATGAAAATCTCTTCAAACTGGCCGCTTTACGCCGTAATCTTATTCTCATGGAGCATTGCTTTGGCGGAGTATGCCTGCCAGATTCCGGCAAACCGCATCGGATTCGCCGGAAACGGAGGCCCTTTTTCACTCATGCAACTGAAAGTGATTCAAGAAGTAATCACCCTGATAGTGTTTACTATTTTTACAACAGTATTCTTCAAGGGTGAGGCATTGCATTGGAATCATTTGGCAGCATTTGTCTGCTTGATACTTGCCGTTTACTTTGTCTTTATGAAGTGAGTCCCATCCGTTTGCTTTTGGCACTGACTTCGATGATGTCCAAACGGATAATCTCAGTCCGGTGGAAAGACTTGTTCGCATATTCAATGCCCTCCATCTTGTGCTGCGGACAATATTTGCTCAGCAGCCATGAGAGGGCAGACATGCGTTCGGCTTCGTGCAACCCCCGGTGAGCAGTACAGCGTAAAATCACGCTTTCGTATCCGGTAGTAAACTTGTCGGGAAGAACGCGGGTACGCCCTACAACGCAAAAAGAAACTTGGTTACATGCATCGATACACGCCAGTTTGCGTCCTGCCGGAGCGCAGTGAATGTAAATAGAATTTCCACGGTCCCACACATAATTTACCGGTACGCCGTAAGCCCCCGTTCCGTTTTCGTCTTGCATGGAAAGTACACCGTATTCGCCCGACTGCAAAATCTCAAAAGCCCGCTTTTCGTCCAGCAGACGGTCTTGACGGCGAACCTCTTCGTTATTGAATTTCATACAACTATGTTTTTATCGGTTTGCTATTTCATAAATTTCGCGACTTGCCTTGCTGTCGAGCGGAAAGTAATTGCCTACCCGTTCTCCTTTGTTCTCGTGGAATTTTTTTACTAACAGGTCGATGTCCGGATGTTCGATACCCAACTCCCGGAACGTAACAGGCATACCGATGGAATGAAGGAACGATTTGAATCTCCGGATGCCCTCTAAAGCCATCGCCTTACAGTCTGTACTTTTAGGCACATCCCATACACGGGCGGCATACTGAGCTACTTTCCCCGCATGATGTTCCGCCATGTAAGTAAGCCATGCCGGAAAAATAACGGCAAGTCCCGCACCGTGGCTCACATTATATACCGCACTAACCTCATGCTCCAAGAAATGCGACGACCAGTCTTCCTCACAACCCACTCCGCACGTCCCGTTATGAGCTATCATCCCCGCCCACATCAGGTTGGCACGCGCACCGTAATTACATGGCTCTATTGTTACCCGCATTGCTTCGTAAATAATTGCTTTCAGCGTACCTTCGCAAATTCGGTCGGTTACCTCGGTATCCTCCGTATTGGTGAAGTACCGTTCCATGATATGCGCCATCATATCAGTAATACCACAGGCAGTCTGCCAAGCGGGTAGGGTATAAGTCAATTCCGGATTCATTACTGCAAATGCCGGACGCAATACTTCGGGGGTGCGCAGGCTCAGCTTCTTCAAACCATCGAGCTTGGTGATGACCGAATTGCCCGAACCTTCGCTTCCCGCTGCCGGAATGGTGAGCACCACACCGATGCGCACCGCCTTTTCGGGCACCGCCTTACCGATAAAGAAGTCCCAGAAATCGCCTTCGTAGGGAATACCCACCGCGATGGCTTTTGCCGTGTCTATCACCGAACCTCCGCCCACGGGCAGAATGAAATCTATCCCTTCGCGCCTGCCCAGTTCAATACCTTCGTACACTTTAGGGTCGGTAGGATTGGGTTGGATGCCTCCTAATTCCACATAGGCAATGCCTGCATCGCTTAATACCGACTCTACCCGTGCCAACAATCCGCTGCGGATTACGCTTCCTCCTCCGTAAACAATCAGCACTTTGCTTCCGCCGTATTTCTTCACCAGTTCGGCGGTACGGCTCTCTGTTTCCCTCCCAAATACAAATTCGGTAGGACTATAAAAAGTAAAATTATTCATGTCCGCTTCAGTCTATTAAGATATTATGAAAAGTATCACTTGCTCTTTTCTCGCAAAGTTATGGATTTTTTTCGTAACTTGACAGTCTTAACTCCTTTATCTCTAAGATGTATGTTCGGGCCTCTAAATCCGGGAATAAAATGATTTTATTGTTTCTCACAACTTGATTGGGGGTACACTTTCCACCTTGATATTGCATTACTATATCAGCAGGAAACGCCCGGTGTGATTGAATAATACATAATAATAGAGTGCAAACACGGCAAGCGGCAGCAGTACGAAAAGCAGGTTTTTCCCCTGCCTGTTTGTCCGCCTGTACACCCCGCGCTCTTTCCTTGCCCTTCGTTCCGGCAGGAAAAGAAAGCCGTTAAAAAGGTAAATGATAATATAAAGCAGCAGGTGGAAATGAACGTGGCATAAGTTTTTCATGAAATCGGAATCGAAGAACACGTATAGCAGGCTGTTACCCAGTGCCGCGATGATATAGATACACAGGCTGAACAAGGCAACCGCACAATTTTTGCTTAGCTCCCGATTTCTGCAAAAAGAATCGCAGATAAAGAAAATGGTGTAATACCAATACTTATACCAGTTCATCATTGCTTGTTTGATTTAATGATTTAACAAAGGGAAAGCATCCGGCAGTTGCCCCGGCATCGTTATGAGCCTGCCGGAATAAGGAAATGCGAAATCCCAAGTCTCCAAATCTCCGTTTGCTTTGTTTTCATCGCAATGTTTTACACATCCATTGCTTCCTATTTTCATCTTGAGGGTGAGTGTTTCTTCATCTTTAGTTCCTGTATAAAATAGAGGTCGGGAACTGTTCTTATCACCTTTAACATTGTTTTCCTAATAATTGTTTAAAAGAGCTTGGCGATTTTTTAAAAAAAGTAAAACAGTGCCTATTCTATGCTCGATATGGTTACATCGTCAAAATCATCCATATAGTCGATAAGACGCTCGGTGTGATTGCCGCGTTTCACCTTCATCTCTATGCTCGCTTCATAGATTTCGCCTTGCGAAGTACGCCGGTCGCGCAATTCATAGGAATAGAGTTCGATGCAGTCGTTTTTTATCTGACCGATAACCCGCTTCACGCTCTCCCTCTTGGTAGACGTAAAGGTGAGCTGCACCGTGGTAGTCCCGAAAGTCGGGATGAAAGAGTTCAGCACTTCCAGCCCGAAAAGCACCAACGCCGTGGCTATGGCGGCTGCCAAATACATGCCGGTTCCGCAGGCAAGTCCGATTGCCGCCGTCACCCACAATCCGGCGGCAGTGGTAAGCCCCCGCACCACATTCTTTTGAAAAATGATAGTCCCCGCCCCAAGGAAACCGATGCCCGAAACCACCTGTGCCGCCACGCGCGAGGAGTCTTTCAAATCGACCCCGAATCCGTATTGCGACACAATACAGAAAAGAGCGCTGCCCAATGCCACTAAAAAATGCGTGCGGAAACCGGCTTCCTTCGAACGGTATTCACGCTCTATCCCGATGACTCCTCCCAAAAGCAGAGCCACAAATAATCTGAGTGCTATTTCTAAAATCATATCCATTTTTAATGTGTGTTTATTCAGAAACTTATTTTATTTAATTGCGCAAAGCAGTTTATACGCAGAACCTATTTAAACTACTTATCTTACACCATCACAGGAAGAGATACTTGGTCTGTATATCCCGAAAAACGCTACCGTTAGTGTTATCCAACTCATGCGGATGCGTTAACCATTTCTATTCGGAGAGTTACTTGGTTTTACCGTTAGTGTTTTTCAATCTTCCATACTAAATCGGAAATGTCTGAAAACAAGGTTGTTAAAAGTTTGGATTATTTCGCCTATTATCTACAAGGATTTTTTTGATATTCACTGCCTTCTTTAAATGCACTTGGTTATACGGTGTTTTGCAAAGATACGGGAAATATTCGATAAAACCAACCTTGTCGATACATAGATACTATGCCTTTTCAGAGTCATACACAGTATGAATATTTTTGTTTTTTACAGGTTATATTCCCCAAATATAGGCATAGGGATTGAAAAATCATACAGGCTTAAATAAAACCTCTGTAAATCAAATCTGTTACTTCGTTCTTCCTTGTTTCACTTTTTTGTCGTAACTTTGCCGCTCCTAAATTTTTAAAAGTTACTATATGAAATCAGATATTGAGATAGCCCGCAGCATTGAGCTGACCAAGATTAAGCAAGTAGCACGCAATTATGATATTCCGGTGGAGGAGATTTCCAATTACGGACGTTACATCGCCAAAGTACCGGAAACGCTGATTGACGAAGAAAAAGTGAAACAGAGCAACCTGATTCTTGTTACTGCCATTACACCGACCAAAGCAGGTATAGGCAAAACAACTGTTTCCATCGGTCTGGCGTTAGGACTGAACAAGATAGGGAAGAAAGCTATTTGTGCGCTTCGTGAGCCTTCGCTCGGTCCTTGCTTCGGTATGAAGGGAGGAGCAGCCGGAGGTGGTTATGCCCAAGTATTGCCGATGGAGAAAATCAATCTGCACTTTACAGGCGATTTCCATGCCATCACCTCGGCACACAACATGATTGCGGCGCTGCTCGATAATTATATGTATCAGAATCGCGATAACGGTTTTGCGCTGAAAGAGGTGCTTTGGAACCGTGTTCTCGATGTAAACGACCGCGGTCTGCGCTACATTGTTACCGGATTGGGAGGAAAAAGTAACGGAATCACCCGCGAATCGAGTTTTGATATTACGCCGGCTTCTGAGATTATGGCAATCCTCTGTCTGGCTAAAGATGAAACGGATTTGCGTCGGCGCATCGAAAACATCTTGTTGGGCTTTACCGTGGATAACAAACCCTTTACAGTGAAAGACTTAGGTGTAGCCGGCGCCATCACGGTGTTGCTGAAAGATGCCTTGTCGCCTAACCTCGTACAAACCACCGAACACACGGCTGCTTTCGTTCACGGAGGTCCGTTTGCAAACATCGCTCACGGATGTAACTCTGTACTGGCTACCAAACTTGCCATGACTTTCGGCGATTATGCCATCACGGAGGCAGGATTCGGGGCAGATTTGGGGGCAGAAAAGTTTTATGACATTAAATGTCGGAAGGCGGGACTGCAACCCAAACTGACGGTTATCGTAGCTACCGCACAGGGCTTGAAGATGCACGGCGGGGTAGACCTCGAACAAATTAAAGAGCCAAACATGGAGGGACTGAAAGAAGGAGTCAAGAATTTAGATAAGCACATTGAGAATCTTCGTTCGTTTGGTCAAACCGTTGTTGTGGCATTCAACCGTTACGCCAATGATACTGACGATGAAATCGATTTCGTTCGCCGTCATTGCGAAGAACAAGGTATCGGATTTGCCATCAATAACGCCTTTATGGAAGGAGGAGACGGCGCAATAGATTTAGCAAACTTGGTAGTGGAAACCATTGAAAAAAATCCGTCGCAACCGCTGACTTTCGCTTACGAAGAAACCGATTCGGTAGAAGAAAAGGTTACGAAGATTGCTTGCGGATTATATGGTGCTAAACAGGTATTGTTTGGCGCTGCTGCCCGTAAAAAGCTGAAGATGATAGAAGAATTAGGATACACCAATTTCCCGATCTGTATTGCTAAGACGCAATATTCTTTCTCTACCGACCCGAAATTATATGGCGTGGCTCAGGGTTTCAACTTTGCCGTGCGTGACATTGTAATCAATGCCGGTGCGGAAATGTTGGTTATCATAGCCGGAGAAATCATGCGTATGCCGGGACTTCCCAAAGAGCCTCAGGCGTTGCATATTGATATCATCAACGGAGAAATAGAAGGCTTGTCATAAATATTAAAAATAATACGATGGCATTCGAAGCAACAAAAAGAGAATGGGGCGAACTGTATGCGTTTTTCCGTCTGTTGGCAGACGGGTACGTACATGCAGGTACGCCCGAAGCCGGAAAAGATGAAACCTGCCGTTTCCCGGTCGCTATGATTCAGCGTGAAGAGCATGACGGAACACGGCGTTACATCATCGAAAAAGAATACATCCACATTCAGGGCGATAAGATTGACAAACGGATTCCGCGCGAAGACTTTGCAACCGTTGCCGAGCTGATATTGAATGGCGTTCGCGATAGCAGGACGGATGATGTCACTTCGCCCGACGGGGTAGAAGGCTTTTTGGATGAAGTGGCTATCTATGATTTGGAAGCAAAAACCGACGACCGGACAGATTTCAGTGTGGCATTTTATAGCGAGGATGCCCCACTGACCGGAATGTGCGTGCGTTCCCGTTTGGGAACGATGTTCCCATTGCTGGACGGAGGACGCTCTGCCAACTTCAAGTTCGAGCAGACCGGAGTGCGGTTCGCCGTCCCCACCATCAATAAAATCAATGCCGAGGGCGAGGAAGACGATGTATTGAGACGCATGTTGATGATTGAGCGCTTGGGAGGAGTATTAAAGTATAGCGACGTGGCGGATAAGGTGTTCCGCAGCAATCTGTCGATGATTGATTTACACATGGGACGGTTGCTGGCAGAAATGACCCGCCTGATGTGGCTCGATGACATAACGAAGGTCTCAGATTTGACCGAAGCCATAAAATCGTTGAATCCCTTAAAGATAAAAGACGAACTGATAAACAAGCACGGCTTTTACGAATATAAGATAAAGGAGTTTCTGCTGGCTTTGGCAAACGGTATGCGTCCGGCTAAACTTTACAGAGGTACAGACAGCGCAATCGCCGGACTGCTTTTTGTTACGGGAGACGGTGAAGTGCTTTGTTACCAACGGGCTTTCCGCCAGACATTCGCCGATTTCCTTTTCCAAAATACCCGCTTGGAGCGAGGCTCTACCGAGAAAGACAAGTATGGATATCTGGAGCGCGAGAACGGAACTTATTATTTCAAACTTAATCTGAAGGTAGGATTGCTGAAACGATAGAGCAAAAACATCATGACAACATACCCTTGTATTTTAACCATAGCCGGTTCGGATTGCAGCGGAGGAGCCGGTATTCAGGCAGACATCAAAGCGATATCTGCATTAGGAGCATACGCAGCAAGTGCTATTACGGCAATTACCGTACAGAATACCTGTGGTGTAACAGGGATTCATCCTGTGCCGCCTGAATACGTTAAGGGACAGATAGAAGCCGTTATGACCGATATCCGTCCGATGGCTGTGAAAATAGGCATGATTAACGATGACGAAATTGTACACGTCATAGCAGATGCCCTCCGTAAGTTCTCTCCCCGTTTTGTGGTGCTCGACCCCGTCATGGTTTCAACCAGCGGCTGTAAGCTGATAGAAGATGCGGCTATCAACGCATTGACAACCGAACTGATGCCACTGGCTACGCTGATAACTCCCAATCTGAGTGAGGCAGAAGTTTTGACCGGCGGTAAAATAGAAGGGGTGGAAGGAATGAAAATCGCCGCCCGTAAGCTATTGGATTACGGCAGTTCCGCTGTTTTAGTAAAGGGCGGACATCTGGAGGAAGGAGAGATGTGCGATGTTCTTCAGATAAATAACGAATCCGCTCCCCACCTCTATACAATGAAAAAAATAGAGAGCCGGAATACACACGGAACCGGCTGTACACTCTCGTCTGCCATTGCTACCTACTTGGCATTGGGCGAACCGATGACCGAAGCCGTGCGTAAGGCAAAAGAATACGTCTACCGCGGGATTTTGTCGGGAAGCAACGTTCACATCGGAGAAGGACACGGACCGCTAAATCATTTTCACGCTCCCGTGGCTATGCACATTTTCAATGAAAATGAGTAATATATCAAAAGAATCATTACCTTTGCATCAGTAACATTAATAAAAAGAGATATGAAAGCATTTGTATTTCCCGGTCAGGGAGCTCAGTTTGTAGGTATGGGCAAGGATTTATACGAAAATTCTGCACTTGCCAAAGAACTGTTTGAAAAAGCAAACGATATTTTAGGTTATCGAATTACGGATATTATGTTTGAAGGCACAGACGAAGACCTGCGCCAGACTAAGGTTACTCAGCCTGCTGTATTCTTACACTCGGTGATTTCAGCATTGTGTATGGGCGATGCTTTTCAGCCTGAAATGACGGCCGGACACTCTTTGGGCGAGTTCTCGGCGCTGGTAGCTGCGAGTGCGTTGTCGTTTGAAGACGGATTGAAATTGGTATACGCACGTGCGATGGCAATGCAGAAAGCCTGCGAAGCACAGCCTTCAACAATGGCAGCTATTATTGCTCTGCCTGATGAAAAAGTAGAAGAAATCTGCGCATCGGTGGCAGCCGAAGGTGAAGTATGCGTGGCAGCCAACTATAACTGCCCGGGACAGATTGTTATCTCCGGTTCTATCGAAGGCATCAATAAGGCTTGCGAACTGATGAAAGCTGCCGGAGCCAAACGCGCATTGCCGCTGAAGGTAGGAGGGGCGTTCCACTCTCCGCTGATGGAACCCGCCAAAGTAGAGCTGGAAGCTGCTATCCAGTCTACCGATTTCCATACACCGAAATGTCCGATTTATCAGAACGTGGATGCTAAACCGCACACCGACCCTGCCGAAATCAAGGCCAACTTGGTGGCTCAGCTTACGGCTTCGGTGCGCTGGACACAAACGGTGCAGAACATGGTGGCAGACGGAGCCGACGACTTTACAGAATGTGGTCCGGGAGCCGTTTTGCAAGGATTAATCAAGAAGATAGATAAGAATGTAAATGCGCACGGCATTTTATAATCTTACATAACTGCGCAAGACACGGGTTACACGAACCGCTTCGTTTTCGCTCTGCAACACAGAAAAGGAAGGGTTTGCGTAATCCGTGTTTTTTATTAACTTGTTTTAAACCGTACCGGGGGCATGAAAACACTACCCGTAAGACTGATGGTTTCTATGGGTAGAACCGGACCATTCTACCGCTTGGGATGACCGACGCTAACGGTAGTGTTTCCCAAGTCATGATATTGGGAAATTCTTTCGCAGGCGGAGAGGTTTGACAGGCTCTGTATCACAAAACCATATAAAAGACACTTCACTAATTCAACTATGAACACCACTGAAAAAATAATTATTTACCAAGTATTTACCCGATTATTTGGAAATACAAGCGTGTGCTGCCAGCAGAACGGAGATCTCCGGACAAACGGCTGCGGCAAAATGGATGACTTTACGAAACAGGCTCTACACGCCATTAAGAAGATGGGTGCAACGCATATCTGGTACACAGGCATTATAGCTCACGCTACGCAAACCGACTATACGGCTTATGGAATCCCGAAAGACCATCCTGCCGTTGTAAAAGGGAAAGCAGGCTCGCCGTATGCCATCAAAGATTATTATGATGTAGACCCCGACCTCGCAGTTCGTCCGGAGAAGCGCATGGAAGAATTTGCCGCACTGGTAGAGCGCACACACGAAAGCGGCTTGAAAATGATTATCGACTTCGTGCCCAATCACGTTGCCCGTCAATACCATTCGCTGGCAAAACCTGCCGGTACGAAAGACTTAGGAGAAAACGATGATAAGACACAGGCTTTCAGCCCGAACAACAACTTTTATTACATTCCCGGACAGGCTTTGGGGGGCGACTTGAATCTGTATGATGCCGAAGCCGGGCGTTACGAAGAAATGCCGGCAAAGGCTACGGGAAATAACCGTTTTGATGCTACTCCTAACGTCAATGACTGGTATGAAACGGTAAAACTTAATTACGGAGTAGACTATATCGGCAATACCGGATGTCATTTCGACCCGATACCCGACACGTGGCATAAGATGAAAGATATTCTGCTGTTCTGGGCAGCAAAGGGTATCGACGGATTCCGCTGCGACATGGCGGAAATGGTTCCCTGTGAGTTCTGGGGCTGGGCGATTCCGCAAGTAAAAGCCGTTTACCCTAATCTGATATTCATTGCCGAAGTGTATAATCCGAATGAGTATCGCAACTATATCTTTAACGGTCATTTTGATTATCTTTACGACAAGGTGGGACTGTACGACGCCTTGCGTGCGGTAACTTGCGGATATGCTTCTGCCACGTCGATAACTTCCTGCTGGCAAAGTGTGAACGATATTTGGAGTCACATGCTGAACTTCCTCGAAAACCATGACGAGCAGCGTATTGCTTCCGATTTTTTTGCCGGAAATCCGTTCAAGGCAATTCCTGCAATGATTGTTTCCGCATGTATGAACACCAATCCGATGATGATTTATTTCGGTCAGGAACTGGGCGAATCGGGCATGGATAGCGAAGGATTCAGCGGACGCGACGGGCGGACTACCATTTTCGATTACTGGAGCATTGACAGCATCCGCCGCTGGAACAACCACGGACGCTTTAACGATCATCTGTTGAACGATAAGGAAAAAGATTTACATCATTTTTACACCCGGCTTCTTACGCTATGTAATTCTGAGCCTGCCATTGCAAAAGGAGAGTTTTTCGACCTGATGTATGTCAACCGGAATACTTGGAAAATGGACGAGCATAAACAATATGCTTTCCTTCGCAAATATGGAAAAGAGGTATTATTAATCGTAGTCAATTTTTCAGAAATGCCGATGCACGTGTCTGTTAATTTGCCGCAACATGCCTTCGATTATTTGCAGATGCCTGCCCAAGCTGCTTGTCAAGCGAAAGAACTGTTAAGTGGAAAAACAGAAACCATTTCTTTTTCTCCGGAACGTACTGTGAACTTGGATCTTCCGGCTTTGGGAGGAAAAATTCTGAAAATAACTTTTTAAGTCGTTGACCTGCACATCTTGTCATAAAAAATATCAGCATGTTTCCTTTCAAAAACATGCTGATATTTTTTATAGCCTTCCGACAAACCGACAGGCTTGTTGAAAGACGATTGGCATTACTGGAGCGTACCGGCTTCAGCCTGTTGAATCATCTGCTGGCTGGCATACATATAAACTTCTACGCGGCGATTTTCCTGACGACCGGCTTCGGTAGAGTTATCTGCCACGGGATTTGTTTCTCCCAAGCCCTGTACGGTTTTAATCTGAGTAGGAGTGACCCCGCATGACAGCAAGTAGCTTGATACGCTCTGCGCACGCTGTTGAGACAAATCCATGTTTTTCTGATAGCTCTGTTGCGCCGTAGAGTTTCTCCATCCCTGATTGTCGGTATAACCGTAAATGGTTACATCCATATCGCGGTTCTGATTCAACACGTTATTGGCAAATTTGCTCAATGAAGCCTGTGCCGAAGGGCTGAGCGTTGAATTACCTGTGCTGAACAAAATGCCCGAATCAAAAGTAACCTTTACAGCCTGCAAGCCATTATTGTCGGTTACCTGTTCTACCTCTGCACCCTCTACTTGCTGAGCCTGTGCAGCTGCTTTATCCATTTTTTTACCAATCAAGACACCGGCTCCCGCACCGACAGCAGTACCTACTGCCGCACCGATGGCTGCGCCTTTACCGTGTCCGATTACACCGCCCACTAAAGCACCCAATGCAGCGCCGCCTCCGCCGCCTATCATACCGCCTTTCGCGGTATTTGTCATACCACAACCGCTGAATACTAAACATGCGCTTAGTAATACAGCCATAAAGCTAATTTTTTTCATACGCTTAGTTTTTTAAGTTTCTTATAAATCAATAAGCAAATATGGGGTAATTTTTCATCGTATCGTTTACACGTTTACGAACCGAAGCAATTACCTCTTCATTGTCAACATTCGAAAGTACTGTTTCAATCATTTCGGCTATTTCGTACATCAAATCTTCTTTCGCCCCGCGTGTTGTAATGGCAGGCGTACCCAAACGGATACCGGAAGTCTGGAATGCCGAACGAGTGTCGAACGGTACCATGTTCTTGTTTACTGTAATATCTGCCGATACCAGCGCCTTTTCTGCCACTTTACCCGTCAAATCGGGGTATTTGGTACGTAAATCAACCAACATCGAGTGGTTATCTGTGCCTCCCGACACGATGGTAAACCCGCGGTCCATCAGCGCCTGTGCCAGTACCTTTGCATTCTTTTGCACCTGCTTTTGGTATTCCTTATATTCAGGCTGCAAGCATTCGCCGAACGCTACCGCTTTGGCAGCAATTACGTGTTCCAGCGGACCACCCTGTATGCCGGGGAATACGGCAGAATCGAGCAGCTGAGACATCATTTTGATTTCTCCCTTCGGAGTCTTCTTTCCCCACGGGTTAGGAAAGTCTTTACCCATCATGATTACACCTCCGCGCGGTCCACGCAATGTCTTATGCGTAGTAGAGGTTACGATGTGAGCGTATTTTACCGGATTATCAAGCAGTCCGGCTGCAATCAGTCCGGCGGGATGCGCCATATCTACCATAAAGATAGCACCCACTTTATCGGCTATTTCACGCATACGCTTATAGTCCCATTCGCGTGAGTAGGCAGATCCTCCTCCGATGATCATCTTAGGACGTTCACGCAAAGCAATTTCTTCCATCTGGTCATAGTCTACACGTCCTGTTTCCTTATTCAAATTATATTCGCAGGGCGTATAAATAATGCCGGAAGTATTAACAGCAGAACCGTGAGAAAGATGTCCGCCATGAGCCAGATTCAATCCCATGAACTTGTCACCGGGATTCAGTACAGCCAGAAAAACAGCGGCATTTGCCTGTGCTCCCGAATGAGGCTGTACGTTAGCCCATTCTGCACCGAAAATCTGCTTCAAACGGTCGATTGCGATTTGTTCGCTTTGGTCTACCACTTCGCATCCTCCATAATAACGTTTACCGGGATAACCTTCGGCATATTTGTTGGTCAAACAAGACCCCATCGCTTCCATCACCTGATTGCTCACGAAGTTTTCCGAAGCAATTAATTCGATACCTTTCAACTGGCGTTGATGTTCTTTCTCGATAATGTCAAAAATCAGTTCGTCTCTTTTCATGATATTCTATAAATTAGTTACTATTTTAATTGTTTGTTAAAAAATAAGTCCGACAGAAAAACTCAAAATGTTCCGTCGTCTTTCTATTTGTATTTTCCCCTCATTATAAGGAGATTCTGTCAGCGAACGATTGTAAGTGACAGATTTGGTCATATTATGCAACCCGACTTCATAGCGGAAATCGAAAAAGATATTCGATACATTGACGGCAAGTCCTACCACCGCGCTGTAATTCCACCGACGAAAGGTTTCATGGATGTCCTGTTGATAAAAACCAGAATATTCGTTTTTTGTTTGCTTGTCCCAAATATAAGCTACTTTCGGACCTACGAAAAACGCCATCCCGTAAGGAGATACGTCGATAAACTTATAGCCATAGAGGATGGGCAAATCAAAAGAAGAAATGGTGGTTTTTATCAATGCACTTTCAGGGATAATCTCAGAATTAGCCAGTGTATAAGGAATTGATATACTCCCTTTCGAAACGTTATAAGAGAGCTCCGGCTGAATAAAATGATGTTTTTTCAGGTTAAACCGACAAAAGAGAGTAGCAAAATATCCTACTTTGTAATTATTTTGGATATTTTCTACTCTTTTGTTATCGACAGATAATTCATCGCTGAAAAACATAGAAGAGTTAAATCCCGCTTTTGCCCCCACACTTACCAGCGATTTATGGAGCGTAACCATAGGCGCACTCTGAGATTGTGCATACAGCGGAAATGCTGACAACACAGCAGATAAGCAACCAACTAAAGCGAGACTTTTAATCATTGTCTATTTTTTCTTTTCGACCGACCATCCGAACTTGCCGATTTTCTTGCCCATCCCGTAGTAATTGCCGTGGGCATATACCAGAAGATTAGCGCGTGCAAGGTCGAATTTACCGGTTTCACTATCCAGATATTTATCATCGGCTTTCACATTCACTACGTCGGCAATGAACATATCGTGCGAGCCCAATGAAACAATTTCTTTTACGCGACATTCGATGCAGAGGGGAGACTCTTCGATAATCGGAGCATTTACTATCGTAGCTTTACCCGGGGTAAGTTTCATCTCCTCAAATTTGTTGTAATTTCTTCCCGAACGTACTCCGCACCAATCCGTAGCAAACGCCATATCTTCGGTGGTCAGATTGATGACAAACTCCATATTCTTTTTCAATATGGGGTAAGAGTGACGCTCCGGACGAACCGAGATATAACACATGGGAGGATTGGTACAAATCGTACCCGTCCATGCTACAGTCAGTATGTTATATTCGTCCTCCTTGCTTCCGCAACTTACCAACACCGCAGGAAGCGGATAAATCATCGTACCCGGTTTCCAGTCTTCTTTCATTTATTAAAGCAATTTAATATTATCCTTCAACTGTTCCTTTTCGCAGTAATGACATTTCAGCAGGCCTTTTTCTTTATTTACTACGTGAAACCACGTCTGCATCGGCTCGTTGTTGGTGATACATTTCGGGTTGTTGCACTTCACGATTCCTTTCAGCTCATCGGGCATAACCACCTGCTTTTTCTCTACTACCTCGTAATCGCGGATAATATTCAGTTTGACATTCGGGGCAACTACCGACAAGCGGCTGATTTCTTCATCCGTAAAAAAACGGTCGGCAATCTTGATAATACCTTTTTTGCCTAACTTCTTACTTTCAAAATTATTGCCGATGGTAATATTTGTTTCCATGTGCTGCAAATCGAGCAACGACACCACCGTAAATAATTTATCGGAGGGGATATGATCGATAACCGTTCCATTCTTGAGAGCGGCTACTTGTAATTCTTTTTTATCGCTCATAGGTTTTGTTTTTTTATTTGTTAGTATCCGCTTTCACTTCATCCAATGTAATGCCCAACACGTCGCAAAGAATAGCTTCACGAGCATATAATCCGTTCTGAGCTTGCTGAAAGTAATATGCTTTCGGGCTTTCATCTACATCGTAAGTAATTTCATTTACTCGGGGCAGAGGATGTAAGATACGCAAATTAGGACGGGTTTTACCCAGCATCTTACCATTTAAGATATACAAATCTTTTACCCGTTCGTATTCCATCAGGTCAGTAAACCGCTCGCGCTGGACACGTGTCATGTATAAGATGTCAGCATCTGCAATCGTGTCTTCCGTAAAGTCGGTATGTTCGATGTATTTAATGTTATGCTCCTGACAATACAGTTTGTATTCTTCCGGCATTCTCAGTTCCGTAGGCGCAATGAAATGGAAAGTAGGGTTAAAATGGCGCATAGCCATCAGCAAGGAGTGAACGGTGCGTCCGTATTTCAAGTCTCCTACCAAATAGATATTCAGATTATCCAGCGTCCCTTGCGTTTTATAAATAGAATAGAGGTCGAGCATCGTTTGAGAGGGATGCTGGTTTGCCCCGTCTCCGGCATTGACGATAGGTACGGGCGCTATTTCGCTGGCGTAGCGTGCAGCCCCTTCCAGATAGTGACGCATCACGATGATATCGGCATAATTACTCACCATCATGATGGTGTCTTTCAGCGTTTCGCCCTTCGACGAGCTGGTTACTTTCGGGTCGGTGAATCCGATAACTCTTGCTCCTAAGCGATTTGCCGCCGTTTCAAAACTTAACCGCGTGCGAGTGGAAGGTTCGAAGAAAAGAGTCGCAACCACTTTCTCGGCCAGTAAGCGACGGTTAGGCTTCTTCTCAAACTCTTTTGCCATTTCCAACAGATAAAGGATACGTTCTTTGGAGTGATTGGCAATCGTAACTAAACTTCTATTTTCCATATTTTCGGTTTTCTTATTGCATTAATACCGGAATTCAAAGGTAGACAAAAAAAATAAATTTGCCATTCTTTTCATCAGATTTCTTTTGCCCGAACAGAAGGAATAGTGATTAATTTTGCAGGTCTTTCAGGTATCTTGTTTGTTGTTCAAGCTCGTAAGCATTTTGTCTCACTTTGTCTTTGCGGAAAAATTCTTTCTGGCGTACAGAGTCTTCCGCCTGTTTTCTGCGAATGTACTTGTACCAGTCGCCTGCCGATTCCGGCTCGTCTGCCTGCGATTTCCGCTTGACGGGTTGGACTTTGGGCAGAGTGTCTTTTGCCGCTACGGATGGAATATGGGTTAATGAGTCGGGCTTTACCGAATCCGTTAAACTTGCGGATGCTTGCATCCAACGGTAGAAGTTCGGGAATTTCAAGCTGTCTTCTTTCGTGGGCTGATAATCCTTATAAATCTTCCATGCATTGGCATACTTGCGGTTATGCCGGAGCATACGTCCGCGGCGCGTCAGGTTCTCGGTAAGAAATTTGTTGAAATCGACGGTAATTGCCACGCCTGCTCCCGCCGAGCCTCCCACGCTTTCATACATTCTGCCCGGCGATGGAAGAATGGTTCTTCCGTACTCATCTTTATAAATACTGCTCGACAGCTTCCACGTCATTTCCCTTTCTTTCTTCCTGCCCACGATGAGTACGTCGTAAACGGGGTCGTCGCCAAAGCGTGTCCAAATGCTATATGGCAGCAGGCGGATATACCCTTCGGGCTTTTTTACAATCGTAGTGTCGAGCAGGCTGCGGGGAATACCGATATCTGTTTTAAAGTTCATCCATTTTTTATCAACCGGAGCTTCTTCCGGCTGAGATTCCGGCACCTCCATACCGCTGAAATCAAATTGAATCATTTTTACAACGTCTTTGTTCAGGCGCAACTCTTTATCGTCCGTTTGCGTCTGAGCCGAAACCGTGTTTATTCCTATCCCCAAAAAGATTCCAACCATTAATTTTACGGTATTGTTAACATTAGATATTCCTTGCATAATCATTTCACCCTTCCGCCTTGCATCCAGCATTTTTTATAATAAGTGTCATTTACCCGGCTGATAATCACCCCCTGACTGCTGCTGGCATGAATAAATTTTCCGTCTTTCAGATAAATCCCCACATGGGTAGCCCTGCGTTTGCTTCTGCCGTTATGAAAGAAAACCAAATCGCCTTCCTCCAGCTTTCCTTTCGTTACCTTCCGACAGTCTTGCGTACGTTGGTCATCGGCATTGTTTTTCAACTTCTTACGATAAACTTTCTTGTAAATTTGCGTAGTCAGTCCGGAACAATCCACCCCGCGCATAGTCTTTCCTCCGTAACGATAGGGAACTCCCATCCACCGCGCTGCTTCTATATACAAGGCATGGTTATCTTTCTCGTCGATATCCATGTCGAGCCTTACTGCAGCATGGGCAAGTGCCTGAAAATCATAACGTGGAGCGCGCGTACCACAAGAGGTCAGAACCATCGTAATGATAATGCCTACCCATAAAGAAATATGTTTGAAGCGTCTGCACATTTGCTCTCTCTTTTAATCTTATCGGAGCAAATGTATAGAAAATAAGTATAGCATGTTTTTGCTGTTTAGACAATTTTTATTTTATTCATGAAGTCTAATAGCTTGTTTAAATTTTACTCTGCCTTAGTTTGGGAATTGTTTTCGAGGATGTTTTTTCCGTTTTTACGAGGATGATAGCGGGCTCTTAGAGCCTGCAAAAATTCTACCCATAGGACGACCCAGTCTTATGGGTAGAACCAATGAACGCAACCGCATGGAACAGGATACACTACCGTTAGTGTTTTGAGGAGAAAAGCGAGGTATGAATTTATTTTACACTTTGACGGGATGCTCACTGAAATATTTCCACAAAGGAGCAGCCATGAGCGATTGTTTGATGCGGTCTGTACGCAACAGCTCATACACCTCTTCTTTCGTAAGCAGATGAATGGATATATCTTCGGTATCTTCCAGATGTTGGGTAGAAACAGGCTCTACGCCGGTGGCAACGAAGCAATGACAAATATTGGTCATGGTGCTGGTATTAGCAGATATTTCCATGTACGGTTTCCATTCTCCGCCGCCGAATCCGGTTTCTTCATACAGTTCCCGTTTTGCCGATTCGAGCGGTGTCTCTCCCGGCTCGCATACTCCAGCACAAATTTCGTAACTCGTCAGCCCGATACCGTGGCGATATTGCCGCTCCATCAAGAAACTCCCGTCCTTTGTTATGGCGATGACATTTACCCAATCAGGATACTCCAACACATAATACTCCTTGTTTTCCACCCCGGTCGGCAGTCGCACATGGTCTTTCCGTGCCGTAAGCCACGGACGTTTTATCAGATATTCACTTTTTATAATTTCCCACTTCCGGTCTTGATTGTTTTCTTTTATCCGCCGCGTGTCAAGGTAAAAATCAGCAGTTGCCATATTAGAGATTTATTAAGGTTAGTACGTTTTGCTTATTCCATTTGCATCAGATTTGCACCGTAAATGTACGAAAAACGCCGTAATATGCCGCAATATGCCGTTCTATTTAGACGAATTACAACAAAAAAAAGGAGTTACTTTTTATCGTAACTCCTTGATTTTCGTAGGGAGCGGCAAGCGGGACTCGAACCCGTGACCCTCAGCTTGGGAAGCTGATGTGTAGTCGTTTGTATATAATTTATTACCAATTAGTTATAAAATTATACACATTATTTTGCTAAAACAATAGTAAAACAATTCGCAAAACAGTTATTCCGAACCTTCTTTCTTGTTTGATGTTTCGATTTTTCTCAAATACTCATTTATTGACTTGATATAGTATTCAAGTTCTTTATTACTTGCCGTATATTTGTCTTTTAGCGAACGCACATCGTTTGTCATTCCCCATAATTTGAAGAACAGGATGATTTGCAATACCCCGAATACAAGGAGTACGACTGAAAGTAAGACATTTAACATAACTATTTATTTTTATATTCAATTCACATCCACCCCCGTATCTTCCGATCCGGACGCGCCTATAACAATGGTGTCCCCAGCCTGCATTTCTTCGTTGTCGGTCGTTATGTCTATCCCGTTATCAACGGAGCTGTTCGTCACCTTGACATTGACAGTGGTCAGTTTGTTTCTTTTGAAAGTGATGTTGCGTGATGCCACCGGAACGGATGCCCCGTCATTCTTCTGCCACGTGATAATTACAGGAACTTCTTCGGAGTAATCGTTGTTAGTCCATGTAGTACCATTATAAGATAAATTTGAAAACGTAAAAATATCCTGCACTTCTGTTTCCGGATAAACTATTTCCATGTCGGGAGATTCATTCATTTGAATGGTAAGTTTCCCTTCGCTCAATCCTTCAGCTACGAATTTTGCCCCGAACGAAACCCTCTTCATGTCGATTGACACCTGCCCGTCCGATGACGGAACATAACCTTCTGTTTCCCCGTAATAACGCTCGATATTTGGTCTATGAAAAATTTTATTTGGATTTCTCAAATATGTACTTCCAATTTCCAAGTTATCATACTCATTGTTAGCCGAGAGCGTGAATACATTATTCAACAACATTTCACTTGATTCTGCACCTCCACTAAAAGGATTTAAATATCTGTTATCTCCGAGAAAATAGACTTTCTCTTTCCCATCCACTACCATTGTAGCGACAAACTTGTATTTGTACCCTTCCACCAGCTTTATTACCATACTTTCCTTTTTGTTAAACAGCCCGTATGCGTATGGCTTGTAATCGTATGAATCGGTAGATGTTGAGTACACCTGTATGCCGTACAAATCGGTATTATTGCCTCCTTCCGCCCTGTTTAATGGCGATTCGGTAATGTCGGTAATCTCCCCGCTGAATCCTAACGATACAGTGTATTCTTTGGGGTTGTCAACTGATTCTGCCGGGTTGTTCTCTACTTCTTCTTTTCCACATCCAGCAAGCATAGGCAGAATAACTGCCATTAATAATACTTTCTTCATATACTTTATTTTTTTGTGTTTATAATCTACTATCTATAATTTCTTCTTTCTACCTCCAGTCCGGAAAGTATTTCCACCAACCTGCAACTTAATCCTTTCTTCTCCCATATTTGAACCATAATACCGTCTATTTCTGCTTTGTGAGACCCGTAATGCCACCTATCCGGAGTTTCCGACAACGCATAACCCATATTCCGAAGGCAATTTTCAGCATTGATTTCCACATCAATATCAGCTTCTATATAATGAAGTAGAGCTAACGAGAGAATCCAATATGCTTCCGCAAGGTTCACGGAATTACGATTTGACAGCATTGTCATCCCTTGAATGAACTCCATCGAAGCCTCGTTGTAAACCTTTATATTTTCCTGCTGCCGGGCAAGGGCTTCGCTTTTGTCCTTTAAGCCGTCATACTCTTTCTTTATGTTGGAAACTTTTTGCTCTAAGCTCAACGCATTGTATATCTGCCATCCTATCAGCATCGTTACCAGCAAAGCCAATATTCCCACTATCAGCCCCATGTAATCGAAATCCAGCTCCGTCCTCGGACATGTGCGGCAGATTGCTGTCACCGAGGCAACAAGGGAGAAAAGCAGAAGAGGGTATATCGCCCAACGTTCGTGTGGTTTCATTAATTTATTTTTCCTTTTTGCCAAATTCATAACCTAAAGCAAGAGTTATTATAGGGGTTATGATTTCCCATATAACTTTCAAATCCCCAACAATATCGGGAACTTTATTCTCACAATCTCTAAATTTCCAATAATTAACTATGACCAAAATGGTAATAATTATAGCTGCAACAAAACAACATATTATTATTATTGTTACGATAGAATGTTTAGCATTATTACCTACACCTATTAACCGACCGATGATTCCATATTTCCATCTGATTAATTTTATTTTATCATTAGATATTGTAGCATTGTTTTCTTTCCATTTTGGCATCTTATTCTCTTTTTAAGAATGAATATTTGAACAATCTGTCTCCATCTTTGGCATTTTCTGTATAAATTGCACAATTAAAATACAATGAAGAGCCATCGTCCATCTTGGCTATTTCTACAGGTTCAAAAAGACCACCCAAAGATTCGTTTCTCTCAAAATTCTTAAAAGTTAAAATCTGTACATTTTCATTTACTTCTGAAGTAAAACTTGAGACTCTACCTCCCGAATTTAAAAAATGTATTTTAAGAATCAAGGGACCCGAAGTATCTGTTAGTTCAATTTGGATTTCTTGGTCGTTATATACAATTATTTCTCCATGGTGTATAATAGTGTATTCACTTATCTTTTCTTTAAATTCCATATTTTTAAATATTTTTGATTAGTGCAATAAAACTTCATTCAACAAATTTATATTCCCTATTTAACTCATAAGAATTAAAAATGTTACCTCTTTTTGTTTCAAGGACTACAGTACTATTTACTTTGCCTTTTATCAGACTTGATACTTTAAATCTATTTATTCCTTTTACTGTTATGCCGTTTATTTTTATTCAAACAACTATTTGCACAAAGAATCAAACTCATTAGCAAATCTTTTATTATGTTTTTGTTGGTATATAAATAAGTTTACGGTAATCTCCTTCTTCTCCTAAAGATGGTTTTGTCTTTTCCGCAACCCATTTTCTATTATAGTATTCTACATCACTTTTAAAAATTCTTTGCTGTTTATCTTTCCTCAATTTAGCATTATATGCTGCTTGCAAAAAATCCGATAATGGGAGTAAATCCTTTTCTTCTAAAATATAATCATTGGAAATAGCATCTATCCAACCATTTTTTTGTTTGATTATTCTCATCAAAGTAGAACATGGCATAGATAATATTTCTGACAACTGCAAAATAGAAACTCCTACAAACCAATTTATATTTACATCTATATCCTTAACAATTATCAAAGGAGGTTTTATTTTTTCTTTCATGATATTGTAGTTTAATTTACTTATCTAAGGGTTACGTATTCTATTTCTTAAAGTGGTATTACAATTCTGGCGGAATAAAGAATTGAGATAAATTCTTATCCTTAAATACGAACTCAATATTCTTCGTCTGCATAGGAGATAAAGTTGCTTCTATACTTTCTTTAATTTCCGAAGCATTAGGATTTTGAATGTATATTTTCCTCAACGAAGTCATTTTTTGCAGTATTTCTCTATCTACATCTCTATTTACATAAGGAAAAGAATAACCTATGACAATTAGCGATGTTGTCTCTTTTACTCGTTCTGCTATTTTAGACATGAAATAATTATTGTGTTCCCAAGAATAAGAAAGCGTATTGTTATATAAGTTGTTATACTTTGAAATTTTATTGAATACAGCAAGTCTCGATGCAATATTATCATACTTATCACTAAACAAATCCATCAAACTACTATCATCTTTATCAATAAATAAAGCCATTCCGTTAAGTTTAGTAATAGAAAAGCCATTTGCATTCATTTTATCAGTTTCAATGGTTTTATTTATTACATTTAAATTGTCCCACAAATAAGAAATGTTTTTGGGTCCATTTAAATAATCTTTATAAGCTAATTCAAATTGAACGTCATAATTCCATGTTAAAATATCTATTGGCGGAAGTGCACCTGAATTATCTATCAGAGAAGCGATGAACCCGTCATATCGTAAATCTCGTGGAACAAAAAATTGTTCAAGTGTCAAAAATATAGCAAGAATCCTTTTTAAACGTTCGTAATCTACCTTTCTATCAGTTACATATAACATTTTTGCATACGTATCAATGGTTGGATATTCTTTACATTTATCCGCCAGCCATCGCAATTCTTCATGGATTTTATTGATAATTTCTTTTATAATATTGTTTGAATAAGGACCATTATATATATTAATTAATGAATCTATTACAAACTTTATCGCCTTTTCAAATTCTGAAATAATAGGAACACCTTTTATTATCTCTCCAGATTTGGAACGTTCGCCATAGCTTGCGCCAGCCCCCAATAAATATGTTATTTTATTCATTGTTGTTTTATTTAATTTTCAAGAAACCATTTTCATCAATAATAATCGTAAACTCTCTCTTCGCCTTCGTTTGAAGTTCTTTATCAGGCTTGAACATATCACCACTACCACGCAACAACCATTCCACGGATAAATCTTCAAAATGAATTATGATATTCAATAGTGTGTCCAAATCCAAACTCCTTGTTCCATTGAGTTTGTTGTTCAAGGTAGTTTCAGATATGCCTATAAAAGAAGCTACTTCTCTGTTCTTTATCCCCTTATTTTTAAGATACAATCTAAGTCTTTCTATAACAACACTTTCCATACTATATTATTTTTACTATTTCTAAATAAATTCAAATCAAATTATTTATCATGTTACATCATTGCAAATAACACGATATGTGTTATATTTGCATCATGAAACTACTCAAACAAAGTTTCACGAGTAAAGTTCAAACAATAATTTTTAAAGATATTCAAAACTTGTTTTATGACGGAAAGAATAGTGGTTAAAAAAATTAAAAGCAGGGAGCTTGCCGAAACCCTGCGGAGCATGGCTATAGGCAGCGAACTCCACATCAGGGAAAAGGAGTTCAGGATTTCGAGCGTGTACAACGCCTGCCACAGGCTGCGGAAAGAGGGCTACAACTACACCTGCTCGGCAAGGAAGAACATTGACGGATGTATTGTAACGAGATTAGGATAAACTAAAAACCGCACGACCATGAAAAGAAATGTATTGCACGAGATTATGACCCTTGCGTGGCAGTTCGTAAAACGAAACGGCTACACGATGAGCGAAGCACTCAAATGCGCGTGGGCTAATATGAAGCTGATGGGACAGATGAAGGACAGAATCGTAAAGTTCTACTTTCTGAAAGTTGACGGCACGGTACGCGAGGCATACGGTACTTTGAAAAGCGAACTCGTACCCGAAACGGGTAAATCTGACAGGGCAAAGAACGACACGGTTCAATGCTATTACGACACAGAACGCCAAAACTGGCGGTCTTTCAAGAAAGCAAACCTGATAAAAATCGCATGACAATGAAAACGACAGACGTAAGTAACAGGCTTGACGACCTCTATTCAGAGGTTGAATCCGTCAAGGGCATGGCAGAAGAAGATGTACAGAAAGCCTACAACGTGGATTCCAAAGACGGGATACTTGCTCTCAACCCCAATTTCTTTGCCGATTTCTTTTAGTCCTATATTGATAGAGCGGTTAAGGTCTCCCATTGAGAAAAAGCGTTCGCAGAAGTTGAACACCCGGTTTTTCCCTTTGTATTTTTTCATCAGTGGTTTAATGAAAGGATGTACGCGGACTACCATTTTTGCATGGTCATTTCTCCGGCCTTTTGTTTTTGTACGATAATAGGTTATGTGTTCCCCATCGTATTCCATTACGTTATACAAGTCGGCTGAGTTTATCCCCATGAGACAGAATGACAACCTAAAACAATCTAAAGCCAAATCACGCCTGCATTGTTCATTCCTTATCTTCAAGTTTGAATATGGAAGGGAAAGTATCTTTCTCACTTCATCTACTGACAAAGCCCGCTTTTTCAGCAACATTCATTTTGGGTGGTTTGTATTTTGATAGGCTGTTTTTGATTCTGATAATGTCATTATCCTCATCGTTGTAATACTCCCTTGCCTCATTGAAAAGACGTACTATTTTTGACGTATAGAGAGACTTTGCCCGCATCTTCCCAGATAGAAATTCTTCATAGGCTTTCATTGTCTTTACCGTTATTTCACTGCAATACACCACGCTTCTCCCCATGAAAGAACAGAAGGAATTTAATGCGCTTTGATAGTTTTTCAATCCTTTCAGCTCCTTATGCTTTTCAAACCATTTGCGGGAAAATTCTACGAAGTCTATTTCGGTTTTGTTTCCTTTGTCGGATTTCATAACCTCGACAATGGAGTCAATATCCATATCATTAACCTCAAGGAATAATCCGTCTATTTTGTTCCTGTATTCCTTAATGAGCGCATCGCATCTGTCAAGAATCTGCTGGTTCTTTATCTTGAAACTCGCAGTAAGGTCTTTTCTGGTCACATACATGGTTGTGGAAAGATACCTTGTTTTCCGGTTGTGTGTAAATCTGATTGTTACATTCCACGTTTTATCTTCGCGTTGCCTATCTTTGAATATCGTTGGTTTAAAAGTTGCCATTTCATTTTCCGGTTAAAACATTGCTAAAACATTTTTAGTTTACTTGTATGACAAAAATACTACTTGTAAAAAGTGTATTTTCTAAAGGAATCTTAACTGCTCTGTATAAACGGCTTATAATAAGCAAAAAAGAGGGAAATCATTGCTGAAATCCCTCCTTACCTCAGAGCGGCAAGCGGGACTCGAACCCGTGACCCTCAGCTTGGGAAGCTGATGCTCTACCAACTGAGCTACTGCCGCATTTATTCGCCGACAAAAGTAGATTTTATTTTGGGAATATCCAATACTAATCTTGATTTTTTTATTTATCCGGCGAAATTAATTTGATAATGCCTATGGGAGGCAGCAAGAACCGTGCTTATACTGTGCCTCCCATTATTATATTAAGCTATTTGACGTGCCTCGCGGATATAGGCAAGAACTTCTCTGCATTTATTCGTAATGTATGCCCAGTCTCCGGCAGCTATTGTGTCTTTGGGGAATAGCTTCGAACCCATACCGACACAATACACACCGGCTTTTATCCAGCCTTTCAGATTTTCTTGCGTGGGCTCTACGCCGCCCGTTACCATTAGTTTCGACCACGGCATCGGGGCAAGCATACCTTTTATCAAATTGACTTCGAGTACATCGCCGGGGAAAATTTTACAAAGGTCGCAACCGGCTTCTTGCGCAAAACCAACTTCGGAAACGCTTCCGCAACCCGGAGTATAGGCTATCAGCCGCCGATTACATACCTTAGCTATTTCAGGATTAAAGAGCGGGCCTACGATGAAATTAGCTCCCGACTGAATATACAAAGCTGCGGTAGGGGCGTCTACTATCGAGCCGACACCCAATGCCATTTCCGGACATTCTTTGTTCGCGTATTTAATCAGTTCAGCAAACACTTCATGGGCAAAGTCTCCACGATTGGTAAATTCGAAAGCCCGAACACCGCCTTCGTAACATGCTTTTACTACCTTTTTGGCTATTTCTACATCCTGATGGTAAAACACAGGAACCATGCCTGTCGAACCGATTTGAGTCAATACGGTTATTTTATCAAATTTAGCCATAATTCATATAAAAATAGAGATTAAAAAATCAGCGTTGCACTCTACCGCTGGCGTCACCTCCTGCCAATGCTTCTACTTCGTCAGCCGACACCAGATTGAAATCTCCATTAATCGTGTGTTTTAGTGCTGAAGCTGCCACGGCAAACTCTAAGGCTTCTCCCTGAGTTGCTTTGGTCAATAAACCGTGAATGATTCCTCCGGCAAAAGCGTCTCCACCACCTACACGGTCGACAATGGGGTCGATGTCATAATGTTTCGATGTGTAAAAATCTTTTCCATTATAAATCATGGCTTTCCACCCGTTATGAGTTGCAGAGAAAGATTCGCGTAGCGTGGATGCAACATATTTGAAACCAAACTCTTTCACCATTGCCATAAATATGCCTTTATATCCTTCTGCCTCAGTCTTTCCACCGGTTACATCGGCTTCCGGTTTAAATCCCAAGCAAAGTTCGGCATCTTCTTCGTTGCCAATACATACATCTACATATTTCATCAACGGGCGCATAATGGACTGGGCTTTTTCTTTTGTCCACAATTTTTTACGGAAATTCAAATCAACTGATACGGTTACTCCCTGACGTTTGGCTGCCTCGCAAGCCAAGCGGACTAATTCTGCCGCCTTATCAGAAATAGCCGGTGTGATGCCGGACCAATGAAACCAATCGGCATCTTTCATTATCGCGTCAAAATCGAAGTCTTCCGGTTCTGCTTCCGCTATTGCAGAGTGGGCACGGTCGTAAATAACTTTGCTCGGACGCATGGATGCTCCGGTTTCCAGATAATAAATGCCTACGCGGTCTCCGCCTCGTGTGATATAATCTGTTTTTACACCATATTTACGTAGAGCGTTCACGGCTCCTTGCCCGATTTCGTGTTTCGGCAGTTTCGTAACGAAATAAGCATCGTGTCCGTAATTGGCACAACTAATCGCAACATTTGCCTCGCCTCCACCATACACTACATCAAAGCTGTCCGACTGTATGAAACGGGTATTTCCCGGGGTAGACAGCCGCAGCATGATTTCGCCTAAAGTTACAATTTTTCCCATCGTTTTTTGTTTAAATATTAGATTTGTTCGCTTTGTGTGCGCACACAAAGGTACATCTTATTTTTTAATTAGCAAAAAAAGCAATATATTTGTTCCGTAAAAACTCATGAAACAAGTAGATATATGGAGAAAGAACAAGGGCGTATCCGCATCAAAGATATAGCTCGCCAAGCAGGAGTTTCGGTAGGAACAATAGACAGAGTGCTTCATGGGCGAAGCGGAGTATCAGCAGAAAGCCGAAAGAAAGTAGAGGAGGTGTTGAAACAGTTAGACTATCAGCCTAACATGTATGCCAGCGCATTAGCCTCGAATAAAAAATATAAATTCGCTTGTTTTATCCCTTTACACGTTTCGGGGGAATATTGGGAAGATGTAGAGCAAGGCATGGCTCAAGCTGTAAGTACGTATTCTGATTTTAATATTTCCTTAGAAACGTTTTATTACGACCAGTATGTTTCGGGAGCGTTTCAGGCCGTTGGAGAATCTGTCATGCAGTCGCTTCCTGATGCCGTTGTTTTGTCGCCGACGGGTGAGGATGAAACAGCACTTTTCGTATCTCAGTTACAGCGTGCAGGCATACCTTATATATTTATAGATTCTAATATCCCACGTCTTAATCCTTTGGCATTTTATGGGCAACATGCGCGCCAAAGCGGTTATTTTGCAGCCCGTATCCTGAAATTGTTGTCGCAGGAGAGCGAAGAGATAGTTGTTTTCCGACAGATAAATGAAGGTCATTTGGGTTCTAACCAGCAGTTTTATCGAGAAGCAGGATTCCATTCATACATGAAAGAGCATCACCCTGATTTGAAAATACACGAGCTGAATTTTTACGCCAAACAGCCTGACGAAAACGAACCGCTGCTCGATCATTTTTTTGCTTCACATCCTAATGTCACATGCGGCATTACATTCAATTCGAAAGTATACATCATCGGCGAATATATGGAGAAACACCGGCGGAAAGATTTCCGTTTGATGGGGTACGACCTTTTGCGGCGTAACGTATCCTGTCTGAAAAACGGAACGGTGGATTTTATCATTGCCCAGCAGCCTACGCTACAAGGATACAACAGCATAGAGTGTTTATGTAACCATTTAATCTTAAAGAAAAAAGTAAAGCAGTACAATTACATGCCCATCAGTTTGATAACGGTAGATAACATGGACTTCTACATCGACAGCCATACTTTATAAAAATCATGGAAACTCGCTGTTTGAAAATAAATCCTGCGGATAATGTAGCTGTGGCGATTCTCCCGCTTCGAGCAGGGGAAACGATTTGTATATGCGGAGAGGAAATCACCCTGCGCGCCGATGTGCCTGCCGGACACAAGATGACGTTAAAAAAATTCATAAAAGGGGAGAATGTAATCAAATACGGTTATCCCATCGGTCATACCATCAAGCCGATGGCACAGGGAAGCTGGATAAGTGAACGGGAAATCGAAACGAACCTGTCCGGTTTGTTAGAATACAGCTATCAGCCGACAACCGTTTTACTTGATATTCCGCAAGAGAACAAAACGTTCAAAGGCTATCGGCGCAAGAACGGCGAAGTAGGTATCCGCAACGAAATCTGGATAATCCCAACCGTAGGATGTGTGAACGGTGTAGTCAGCCGACTGGCGGATTTATTGCAGCGCGAAACCGGCGGTAAAGGGATAGACGGCATTCGGGCTTTTCCGCACAATTACGGTTGTTCTCAGTTAGGCGAAGACCATGAAAACACAAAAAAGATTCTGCGCAACACAACGCTTCACCCCAATGCCGGCGGCGTATTGGTGGTAGGTTTAGGCTGCGAGAACAATCAGCCCGACGACTTCCGTAAATATCTTGGTGCGTATGACAACGAGCGAATCCGTTTCCTGATAACTCAGAATGTAGACGACGAACTGGAAGAGGGTATGCGTATCTTACGCGAGATTTATGCACGCTGCAAGGAGGATGTGCGTACCGACATCCCTCTGTCGGAACTTCGGATAGGACTGAAATGCGGAGGTTCCGACGGTTTTTCAGGCATCACGGCAAACCCGCTTTTGGGACTGTTTTCCGATTACCTGATAGCTCAAGGCGGAACAACGGTATTAACCGAAGTTCCGGAGATGTTTGGTGCGGAAACGATATTGATGAACCGATGTCGTAACAAAGAATTATTCGAACAAACCGTATGTTTGATAAACGACTTTAAAACATATTTTCTTTCGCATGGCGAACCGGTGGGTGAAAATCCTTCGCCCGGAAACAAAGCCGGCGGAATTTCCACGCTGGAAGAAAAAGCATTAGGGTGTACGCAGAAATGCGGAAAAAGTTACGTGTCGGGGGTAATGTCCTACGGCGAACGGTTGCAGTCGAAAGGATTGAATCTGCTTTCGGCTCCGGGCAACGACCTTGTGGCAGCAACGGCATTGGCAGCCTGCGGTTGCCACCTGATTCTATTCACCACCGGACGCGGTACACCTTTCGGTACTTACGTGCCCACACTTAAAATAGCCACCAACTCGGCTCTGGCAAAACACAAGCCGAAGTGGATAGATTTTAATGCAGGGACTATCGTTGAGGGCGAGTCCATCGAAATTACCTGCCGGCGCTTTATCGATTACGTTATCAGAGTAGCAAGCGGGGAGCAGGTTAGCAACGAGCGAGCCGGATATCACGAACTTGCCATCTTTAAAACCGGAGTAACCTTATAGTCCCGCTGCTTATTCGCATAGCGCACTTCTATAAATGTTCTTATCTGACGAAATCGCAGGATATATTTTCCATCGGCATCTTCCGTAAAAACGCTACCGTTAGTGTTACTCATTCCATGCGGTAGCGTTACTTCGTTCTACCCATAGCGTTGATGGGTTCTACCGTTAGCGTTTTCAGACTCCATGATTAGTCTCGCAGGCTAAATCGCGAGAATCCAAAATTTGAAGCCGCACGAGACTTTCTCCGCAAATTTTAAAATCTCAGCATAACACGTAAGGTTCTCCCAATGGCAGAGTAGCACGGGGCATTTTAAAGCGAATCATATTACAAATGTAACGGGAAGCAGGTTTATTTATGTAATATTACAAATGTAATCAGCTGTAATTTGTGTACATTTGTAGTAGGATAGGGGAGTCAGGCTATTAGAATCCATATTTGTTTCCAATCGGAATGTAAACAAATACTATTGTAACCGTATAGATATTAATGGCTTAATATGAACCTTTTAAGTATTGAAAATCAGAAAAATAACAAGAATATATAAATAAAAACTCCAATAATTTATGCAAATCATCGGTTTACGTATGTAAAGCAAGCGTTTTACACCTATATTTGTTTATTAATCACGTTATTACCATTAACATAAGGATTGATATTAAAGCGATTATTCAAGTAAAAATAAGGGATTTACATCTGTAATACAGCTATTTGGATAGAAATCACAACCTATATAATACATTTGTAAAACTTTACTTTTCTAAAATTAAATTTGCTTTTGTCAATCCCTATTTATACCTTTGTAATATGAAATTTTTAATATTACATCTGTAAATGAAAGACCGTATTCAACAAATAATGCAGAAAGAGGGACTGACGAATGCCGAATTTGCCGAGAAAATCGGTGTTTCCACCTCTTCGCTCTCTCACATCTTCAGCGGGCGCAATAACCCAAGTCTGGATGTGGTAATGCGGATTCATAAGGCATGTCCGTATGTCAATCTCGATTGGCTTCTCTACGGAGAGGGACAAATGGAAACCCGGAAACAGGCTGTTACCGGCATTGACCTGTTTTCTCAGGCTGCCGAGAATCGCGAATTTACGGACAAACCGTCGGGCGATAACGATTTTCGCAAGGAAAACCCGCCACAACCGCCGTTTTACATGCCTAAAGAAACTGTAAGAGAAGAAATTAAGTATATAGAAAAGCCTCATCCCAAAATAACAGAAATAAGAATTTTCTTCGATAACGGAACGTATGAAACCTTTAAACCGGAAAAATAGCTGATAATCGCCCTGCCGCTTTGTCGGGTTGTATTATGTAAATTCGTATCTTTGCCCTACGAAACGATTTACCTGATTTTTGTATGAAGAAATACATTTTAGATTTAACGGTTACAGAGAACATACGGTTGCACACCAACTATGTCCTCATCAAATTAACTCAATCCGAGCCTCTGCCCGACATGCTTCCGGGACAGTTCGCTGAAATCCGAGTAGATGGTTCGAACACTACATTCTTGCGTCGTCCCATATCCATCAATTATGTAGATAGGACTACAAACGAAGTGTGGTTCTTAATCCAACTGGTAGGCGACGGAACACGCCAACTGGCTACTGTAAAAAAAGGCGATACCGTAAACGTAGTGCTCCCGCTGGGGAACGGATTTTCGATGCCGCAAACTCCCGACGAAAAGGTATTGCTGATAGGTGGCGGCGTAGGTACGGCACCCATGCTCTACTTGGGTGAAGCCTTGCTGAAAATGGGATGCAAACCAGCCTTCCTTTTGGGGGCGCGCTCAAAGAATGACTTGCTGCAACTGGAACAGTTTGGAGCCTTCGGCGATGTGTACACCACGACGGAAGACGGCAGCGCAGGCGAGAAAGGATACGTGACTATGCACAGTATTCTGAAGGGAAATAAATTTGACAAAATTTACACCTGCGGTCCCAAACCCATGATGATGGCGGTAGCCAAATATGCAAACGAACACAACATCGAATGCGAAGTGTCGCTGGAGAATACCATGGCGTGCGGCGTGGGCGCTTGTCTTTGCTGTGTAGAGAACACAAAAGAAGGACACGTGTGTGTATGTAAAGAAGGTCCGGTATTTAATATAAAGAAATTATTATGGCAGATTTAAGTGTAAACATTGGCAAGCTGAATATGGCGAATCCGGTGATGACGGCATCGGGTACATTCGGTTATGGACTGGAGTTTCAAGACTTTGTTGACTTGGAGAAAATCGGGGGCATCATCGTGAAAGGTACTACGCTTCATCACCGTGAAGGGAATCCTTATCCGCGTATGGCGGAAACTCCGATGGGGATGCTGAACGCCGTAGGACTTCAGAATAAAGGAGTGCATTATTTTGTAGAACACATCTATCCTACGATAAAGGATATACGCACCAACATGATTGTAAACGTATCGGGCTCGCAAGTGGAGGATTATGCAGAAACGGCAAGCATCATCAACGAACTTGAGAATATCCCTGCCATCGAGCTGAATATCTCTTGCCCGAACGTAAAGCAGGGAGGTATGGCTTTCGGCGTGACTGCCCGCGGAGCTGCCGAGGTGGTAAGCGCGGTGCGCAAGGCATATAAAAAGACACTGATTGTAAAGCTCTCGCCGAACGTAACCGACATTACGGAGATAGCACGTGCAGTAGAAGGTGCCGGGGCGGACAGCGTTTCGCTTATCAACACGCTGCTGGGGATGGCTATCGACGCTGAAAAACGTAAGCCTGTATTGTCTACCGTCACCGGAGGAATGAGCGGGGCGGCAGTTAAGCCCATCGCGTTGCGCATGGTATGGCAGGTAGCTAATGCCGTGAAGATTCCGGTTATCGGACTGGGAGGTATCATGAACTGGAAAGATGCCGTAGAGTTTTTGCTGGCGGGAGCCACGGCTATCCAGATAGGAACCGCAAACTTTATCGACCCTGCCGTTACCGTGAAAGTAGCTGCCGGCATTGATGATTATCTGAACCGTCACGGGTATGCTTCCGTTCGCGACATCATTGGAGCACTGGAAGTATAAAGACATAAAAAAATCCTGTTCAGACCGGGCGGGCTTTCCGCCTGTTCTGAACCGGAATAACGTAAATATTATTTATCATTTCAACAAGTCGGGACGCAAGCGTTGCGTACGTTCCAACGACTGCTGAAATTCCCATTCACGAATCTTTGCTTCATGTCCTGATAAAAGAATATCGGGCACTCTCCATCCTTTGTATTCAGCCGGGCGCGTATAAACCGGCGGAGCAAGCAAATTGTCTTGAAAAGAATCCGACAGCGCCGACTGCTCGTCCGAGATGACTCCCGGAATAATCCGCACGACGGCATCGGCTATCACCGCCGCAGCCAGTTCGCCCCCCGTAAGTACATAATCGCCGATACTGATTTCCTTTGTTATGAAATGTTCGCGTATGCGATAATCTATTCCCTTGAAGTGTCCGCACAGGATAATCAGATTCTGACTCAACGAAAGCGTATTCGCCATCTTCTGATCGAACTGCTCGCCATCGGGTGTGGTGAAAATCACCTCATCGTAATCGCGCTCCGCCTTTAAAGCAGAAATACAGCGGTCTATCGGCTCTATCTTCATCACCATTCCCGCACATCCGCCAAACGGATAGTCATCGACCTTGCGGTAGCGGTCGTAAGCATAGTCGCGCAGGTTATGTATATGAAACTCAGCAATGCCTTTTTTCTGCGCCCGGCTCATGATAGAGTAATTGAAAAAGCCCTCTATCATTTCGGGCAAAACCGTTATAATGTCTATTCTCATATCTCTTGTTATTTTTCAGCAAAAATACGAATATTCCGCCGTCCGGCATCTCTTGAAAAGACATTTTTGCTATTTTTGCAAGAAACATCTCATAGACTAACCATGACAGAAATAGAAAGAATCAATCAGTTGCGCAACGAACTCCATGCGCATAATTATAATTACTACGTACTCAATGCCCCGGTTATCAGCGACCAAGAATTCGATAGACTGATGCGTGAGCTGCAAGATTTGGAAGCAAAACATCCGGAATGTTTCGATGCCAACTCGCCGACCATGCGCGTGGGCAGTGACCTTAACAAGAACTTCACGCAAGTAGAACATAAATACCCGATGCTTTCGCTGGGGAACACTTACTCGGAAAGCGAAGTGGCAGACTTTTATGAGCGTGTACGTAAATCGCTCAACGAGGATTTTGAAATCTGCTGCGAAATGAAGTTCGACGGAACATCTATCTCGCTGACGTATGAAGACGGAAAACTGGTGCGCGCCGTAACACGTGGCGACGGCGTAAAGGGCGACGATGTGACAGACAATGTAAAAACCATCCGAAGCATTCCGCTGGTACTTCACGGAGAAGGTTATCCGAAAAATTTTGAAATAAGAGGCGAAATTCTGATGCCGTGGACGGTATTCGAGGACTTGAACCGCGAGCGGGAATTACGTGAAGAACCGCTTTTCGCCAATCCGCGTAACGCTGCTTCGGGGACGTTGAAGTCTCAGAACTCGGCCGTCGTAGCCAGCAGAAAACTGGATGCCTACCTTTATTACTTGCTGGGAGACAACTTGCCTCATGACGGACATTACGAAAACCTGCAAGAGGCTGAAAAATGGGGATTCAAAATATCTCACATCACCCGCAAGGTACGTACACTGGATGAAATCTTTGAATTTATCAACTATTGGGATGTAGAGCGGAAAAATCTGCCGGTGGCTACCGACGGAATCGTACTCAAAGTAAATTCCCTGCGCCAGCAACGCAATTTAGGTTATACGGCCAAATCGCCTCGCTGGGCCATCGCTTATAAATTCCAAGCAGAACAGGCGCTGACCAAACTGCTGAAAGTAACTTATCAGGTAGGCAGAACAGGAGCGGTGACTCCGGTAGCCAACTTGGAACCTGTGCAGCTTTCGGGAACTATCGTCAAACGGGCTTCACTGCATAATGCCGACATTATCGCCTCGCTGGATTTGCACATCGGCGACATGGTATATGTAGAAAAAGGAGGAGAAATCATCCCGAAAATTACAGGTGTAGACGTTGCATCGCGTCCGCAAAACAGCGAAAAGGTTACTTTCATCACCCACTGTCCGGAATGTGGAAGCAAATTAATCCGTTATGAAGACGAGGCTGCCCATTATTGTACGAACGAAACGGCCTGTCCGCCTCAAATCAAAGGTAAAATCGAGCATTTCATCAGCCGCAGGGCAATGAATATTGAAGGACTCGGACCGGAAACAGTAGACCAGTTTTATCAGGAAGGGATGATTCATAACGTTGCCGACCTGTACACGTTGAAAGCAGAAGACATCTGTAAGCTGGAACGCATGGGAGAAAAGTCTGCCGAAAATATCATTCAAGGCATCGAAGCCTCGAAACAAGTCCCTTACGAGCGGGTTCTTTTTGCATTGGGTATCCGATTTGTGGGCGAAACAGTCGCCAAAAAAGTAGCCAAAGCCTTCCGTTCCATCGATGCATTGGCAACAGCAACATTGGACGAACTGATTCACGTTGACGAGATTGGTGAGAAAATAGCCCAAAGCATCCTGCTGTACTTCTCGAACGAACAAAACCGGATGCTTGTCGAACGTTTGCGCCAAGCCGGATTAAAGTTGGAGGCCGATGAAGAAGATTTATCCGGACACACCGACAGACTTCAAGGTAAATCAATCGTCATCAGCGGTGTGTTTGCTTTACATTCGCGCGATGAATACAAAGACCTCATCGAGAAACACGGAGGAAAAAATGTAGGAAGCATTTCAAAGAAAACAAGTTTCATTCTTGCCGGAGACAATATGGGTCCAAGCAAATTAGAAAAAGCACAGAAATTGGGCATCCCCATCATCGATGAAAACGAGTTTCTGTCAATGATAGCAGAAGAATAATAAAGAAAAGACTAAAAAGCTATTAAAAATAAACTTTTAACAGAAAATATTTCTACTTTTGTAATCAAAATAACGTGTATACGAACTTATCTATGATACAGAGAAGACTTAGAGGAATGGGAGTGGCTCTGATTACTCCTTTCAAAGAAGATGGAAGCGTAGACTATGATGCGCTGGTGAGGTTGGTTGAATTTCAGGTGCAAAACGGAACTGATTTTCTTTGTGTATTAGGAACTACCGCAGAAACTCCGACATTGACTGCCGAAGAGAAAAAGAAAATAAAACAAACTGTTGTAGAACGGGTAAACGGGCGTATTCCTATCTTGTTGGGCGTAAGCAGCAACTGTACCCAAACGGTTGTCGATACTTTGAAAAACGATGATTTCAGCGGTGTAGACGCTGTATTGGTTGCAGTTCCTTATTACAACAAGCCCTCGCAAGAAGGCATTTACCAACACTATAAAGCCATCGCAAATGCTACCAAACTTCCGGTGGTTCTTTATAATGTACCGGGACGTACGGGAGTAAACATGACTGCTGAAACTACGCTCCGACTTGCACGCGACTTTGAAAACATCGTTGCCATAAAAGAGGCATCGGGAAATATTACGCAGATGGATGATATCATCAAGAACAAACCTAAAAACTTCGATGTCATCTCCGGAGACGACGGCATTACCTTCCCGCTTATTACGCTGGGAGCGGTAGGAGTTATTTCAGTTATCGGCAACGCTTTCCCGAAAGAGTTCAGCCGCATGACACGCTTGGCTTTGGCTGGTGATTATACAAGCGCACTAAGCATCCATCACAAATTTACCGAACTGTTTAAGCTATTGTTTGTCGACGGTAATCCGGCAGGCGTGAAAGCAATGCTGAGCATGATGGGCATGATTGAGAACCGCCTTCGCCTTCCTCTTGTGCCAACTCGTATTACCACCTATGAAGAAATGCGCCGCATCTTGGAGCAACTAAAAATAAAATGTTGATTACAACCTCTATACAAGAAATCCTCCTTACAGATTCATGAATTTGCAAGGAGGATTTTTTGTATCTGGAAACCAGAAAGTTGCCAATGAAGCGACCTTATGTTAAAAGTATACAAACCAAAGCCTAATAATAGACAGATAAATTGTTTTTCCCCCATCTTTTTAGTTTATTTGCAAATATACTTATCTTGATAATTAGGCATACGATGAAAACATATCTTTATTCTCTGCTATTAGCTTTCTCTTTGTTCTTCTTTTCATGTAAAGATGAAAGCTCCATCGAACTCTTTCAACAGTCGTCAGAGATTGCCATGAATTTCCCGATAAAAGACGGAACCATTTCTTACCGCATCAACCACGGAGGAGAAATAGCCATGTATGGAGGAGTGGGTACTTACGGTGTTTTTTCAAATAATGAAGTAGTTGCCACTGCCGAGGTCGTTAATAACGAATATATACGGGTTTATGCACAAAGTGTCGGAACAGCAGAACTAACAGTGCAAGACGATGCGCATAACGCAGCATTGGTACGGATTGTGGTGGAACCGGATCTGCGCGAAGCTATCGTTCTAAAAATCGATTATGAAATAGAAGGAGTTTCGGAAGAAGAGAAAGAACTGATAAAAGAAGAACTTACCGCCACCGAAGAATGGAACAATGCCCATATCTTATTTGAATTTGACCAAGCCGATGCCGGACAGCTTACAGCAACCGATGGTAAAAGTTCAAATCACCTGATAGAGAATGTGCCATTCGTATGGAGTGATTATAACTTGTTTGTCGACGATGGGTTAAGAGCGTCTTTAAACTTTGTTTATCGTGGGAACTTACTTGCAGAAAACATTGATTCAACAGACTGTAATTCAGAAATTCAATTCGGTGCATGGGAGCTTGATGTTACTTCTGATTTCCAAAAACAGTATCCCGGCATAACCAGTCTGAAGAAAATATTTTGGGTTACGATAGGAAAGTGATTATACAAAGCAATAAGACATAAAAAAAGTTCCTACATTCTTTTCAGAAAGTAGGAACTTCTGTGACCGCGACAGGATTCAAACCTGTAACCGGCTGATCCGTAGTCAGCTACTCTATTCAGTTGAGCTACGCGGCCATCAATTATTAACTATGACGAAGTGTGACCACGACAGGATTCAAACCTGTAACCGGCTGATCCGTAGTCAGCTACTCTATTCAGTTGAGCTACGTGGCCAAAACTTCTTGTTTAAGAATTTCAAAGAACAGTGACCGCGACAGGATTCAAACCTGTAACCGGCTGATCCGTAGTCAGCTACTCTATTCAGTTGAGCTACGCGGCCTTGTGTCTTTTCTTAACGGGTGCAAAGGTATGGCTTTTTCATGAAACTACCAAATGTTTGAGCAACTTTTTTGCAATAATTTATTCCATAAATCTCGTTCCGAATACTTGCCAGCCCAGTGTAAGACCGAAATTCCAGTTCTTAGACGGTGAGCTATAATGATTTACGTAAGCGCTTATCGCACCAAACGGAAGTTTAACAACCAAAGCCAATTCTCCCAAATATTCTACACCGTGGAATAATTCGCCGTAATAAGCTTTCCGGTTAGCGTCTTGCTTGATTGGAAATATCGGAACAAAACCGTAAATTCCCGCCCGAGCATGAAAAACAGAGTTGAACTGATAAATGGGGCAAATACCTGCTCCTATAAATTGGTTTGCACGGAAAGCCTCATTATAAGTAATCTTACTGTGAGCTGTAGGTGCAAAAGTTCCTGCCTGCATCATGCTTGCCCGATAATTATGGCTGAAGTTACGCGATGAATAATAGGCGTGCAGATAAGCCCCTAACGTGAAATTGTGACGTAAATTGTAATATCGCTCCAATTCGTAAGATAATTGCAGCCACGACTGTATGTATTTATACCCACCCTCGTAAGAGTCTTCTCCGATGCCGGGATAAAAATGTTCACGCCCGGTATAAATATGTGCAGCCAATCTTTCTCTGCGTCCCGACGTAGCAAACTGGCGGCTGTTCAACGTATTGCCGTCCAGTGCAACCGACCCTCCAAAAATCGTGTATTGACTCCGATCTCTCTTCGCCGTAGAAAAATCAATAATGTTCGTCTGAAAATACTGGTCTTCCAAATTGCCTAACCCAATGCCAAATTCGGCTTTCTGACGACTGAGGAATGGAATGGACACATAAAGTTTTACAAACTCTTCCTTCTGCTTATTGAAAACAGGGCTATTTCCTTTCGTTAAAAATTTGCCCTGCTTCTGATAATCGAACGTAGAAAGCGAAGCTACCAGACGATAAGAAGTAGGTAAACGTGTAGGCAGATCAATACGTCCGGAAAGCTGGACATTATTATAAATCTGCCCCAACTGTCCGTCAAACGAAAATTCTTTCGCAAAGTTATTCAGGTTGTGATAAGTCGCCCCCACATAAACCTGATTTGAACCGTTCGAACCGACGTTTCCTCCCACACGCAGAGACAGATCGTCTTCCATCGTTACTTTCAGGCGCAAATTAAATACGCTGTCTATCGGATTATAAGTAACGTGGGGAAGGATTTCTGAAATCATATTATCGGAAATCAATCTAAAATACCCCCGTCGAAGTTCTTCCAAATCAAAACTTCCGTCTTTTTCCGTATGAAATTCTTTGCGGATATATCGTTGCTGTTGATAATTCACTCCATCAATGGTTATTTTGCGGAAGCGAAAAGCCGGCAAAGCGTTTCGATAAGCTATTCTCCGTCTGGTTAGTTGCCGATAGTTCACCCTCCGCGAAATACGTGATTTAATGGTATCCATCAGTTGAATAGCACGCTCGTAACCGATGTCATGAAGTTCATCAAAACGGTCGAAATCCATCAAATTCACATCATCATACTTAAAAGTCATCAAGATACCCAAAGAGTCGGGCAGCGTATAATCGGTTTTCTGCATAATCATACTTTCTAACTGCCCGATAAGATCGCCTTCTTTGGGCTTTCCGGGATTGGAACTGACCACGCTGCCGATGATGATATCGGGATGAAAATCTTCTACCATCACATTAACCGGAAAGTTATTATAGATGCCTCCGTCGTATGCCAAGACAGAATCTATTTCAATCGGTTTAAACATGGCAGGGAAACTCATTGAGGCTCGTACTGCATCGCCCAAGTCTCCCCGGCTGAATATGATGGGACGCTTATTATACACATCAGAAGCCACACAACGGAAAGGGATGAAAAGTTTATTAAAATCGTTTCGACAAGAGGCCGTGGCCTGACCAAATAGTTCAACGAAGGCAAGATTCATCTGAAGCGGATTAACCACGCTCGACGGTAAAATCTGTGTTTTCATCTTGTGAAGCGGATTTTTCAGCGATACGCGGATATTTATAAACTCCGGTGTAGGCGGATTCTTTTTAAAATAATACACGTATTTTTCCTCAATGTCTCCGGTATACCAACGCTTGAAATCGTCCGATTTGATGATACGCTCCATATCGTCGGGCGAATATCCCATCGCATATAGCGACCCGACGATAGCTCCCATTGATGTTCCCGCCACGTAGTCGATAGGTATATTATTTTCTTCCAACGCACGGATAATACCAATGTGGGTTAATCCTTTGGCACCGCCTCCACTAAGCACTAATCCTACTTTTTGGGCAGAAAGGGGAAGTACCGCAAACCAAGCCGCAACACAAACCAGCAACACGAAGCCTAATCTTTTCATAAAATATTCGGTTAAGTCAATATCAAAGATACAAGCAAAAACTGATACTCTGTAAAAAAAAAGATTTTTTAAGGATTACCTTTCCGGAAAAGGGAAATAAAGGACAGAAAAACATACGCATGGACTATGGAAAAACACACGCAAAAAAAGAGGCTGCCAATACTGACAGCCCCTAACCAATATCTTGAAATGAAAGACACTATTAATTATCAGATCATCTCGATGCTGCGTTTTACAAAATTAGTCAACGCTTCACCCTTCAACATATTGTTTTGCAATAAAGCAAGGTCAATCAGTTGGTGAACCACCTTATTGCCGGCGGCATATTCATTGATAACACCGTCTTTCTGCTTCTTCTGGTCATCCAATTTCTTTTCCACGTCTGCCAATTCGTCTTTTTCCGCCGTCGGGATTTCGTCAGACTTCTTGCCTTCTTGCGCTTTATGAAGTTCGTTCATGCGAAGTGTGAGCATGGCAATCTCTGATTCAATCGGAACCAACTTTTCTGCACATGCCGATTCAGCGTCTGCCAATACTTGTTTAATCAGCTTGTGGTCGCTGTTCAAAACCAAGCTATACATATCCGGCATTTCGCCGTAGAAACTCATACCCGGCTGAATGTTTGCCATTTCTTTCATTCGGCGCATATATTCTGCCTGCGTAATCACGATGGGAGCCGCTGTTTCGCCCATAGCCTGTGTATCGACGTTGAATTCAACCTTCTGCACATTCGGAAGTTGTCCTCTGAATACGGTTGCCAGAACCTGACGCTTGTCTGACGGAAGTTCTTCGCCTTTCTGTTCTTCTTTTACAATCAAGCGGTCAATAACGTCGCTGTCTACACGTGTAAAACGGCTCTTTTCAAATTTCTGTTCCAGCATGTTAATCATCGGAACATCCAACTGTCCGTCCATCAGCAACACGTTATAGCCCTTGTTTTTAGCCGCATCGATGTAGGTATATTGTTCATCTGTATTGTTGGCATACAGATAAATCAGGTTGCCATCCTTATCCGTCTGGTTATCTTTAATCAGCGTCTGATATTCTTCGAAAGTATAATACTTACTGTCGGTGTCTTTGAAGAGAGCAAACTTGTTTGCTTTTTCGTAGAAGTCTTCCTGTGTAAGCATTCCGTAATTAATGAATATCTTCAAATCATCCCACTTGGTTTCAAACTCTTTACGGTCGTTTTTAAAGATAGACTGCAAGCGGTCTGCCACCTTTTTGGTAATGTAGGTAGAGATTTTCTTTACATTCGAGTCGCTCTGCAAATAAGAGCGTGATACGTTCAGCGGAATATCCGGAGAGTCGATAACGCCGTGCAGCAACGTCAGGAAGTCGGGCACGATACCCTCTACCGAGTCGGTTACATACACCTGATTGCAATACAGTTGTATCTTGTTCTTCTGTAAATCAATGTTGCTCTTTATTTTCGGGAAATAAAGTACACCGGTCAGGTTAAACGGATAATCCACATTCAAGTGAATCCAGAACAGCGGTTCGTCAGACATCGGATACAAATCGCGGTAGAACTTCTTGTAATCCTCGTCTTTCAGTTCGCTCGGCTTTTTCGTCCAGATAGGAGTGCTGTCGTTTATCACGTTATATTCGTCCGTTTCTACCTGCTTGCCGTCTTTCCATTCTTTCTTTTTGCCGAAAGCTACCGGAACAGGCAAGAACCGGCAGTATTTGCTAAGTAGCCCCTGTATGCGTGATTCTTCCAGAAACTCACGGCAGTCATCGTCGACATACAATATCACGTCGGTACCACGGTCGGCTCTGTCGGCATCCTCCAGCGTAAACTCCGGACTGCCGTCGCATGTCCATTTCACTGATTTTGCATCGTCACGGTACGACTTGGTAACGATTTCGACTTTCTTTGCCACCATGAAGGCAGAATAGAATCCCAATCCGAAATGACCGATGATGGCATTTGCATCGTCTTTATATTTTTCAAGGAAATCGTTGGCTCCCGAGAAAGCAATCTGATTAATGTATTTATCGATTTCCTCAGCCGTAAGTCCCAAACCACGGTCGGAAATGGTAATCGTATCTTTATCTACTTTCACCTGAATGGTCAAGTCGCCCAGTTCTCCTTTAAACTCGCCTTTCGAAGCAAGTGTTTTCAACTTCTGAGTGGCATCGACCGCATTGGATACCAATTCGCGGAGAAAAATTTCATGATCGCTATACAAGAATTTCTTGATGATGGGGAAAATGTTCTCTGTTGTAACCCCGATATTACCTTTCTGCATAATCTATATATTATTAATGTTATTCAAATACCGCTTTACAGGTAGACAAAAAAAATGCCAGACACAAGCGTGTCTGACATTTTGTCTGATTTCAGGCGGATTGTTTTATGACTTTTCAACAATCATCCGCAGTTTATCGTTGTCTTTATCCAACACCACGTGTAACGTATCGCCCGCCACAGGAGCCTCATTGATGATCAACTCGGCCAAACCGTCTTCCAGATTATTCTGGATAGAACGCTTCAACGGACGTGCGCCAAACTGAACATCGTATCCTTTCGAAGCCACATAACGTTTGGCATCGTCATCGATAACCAGTTTATAACCCACATTCTCAATCCGTTGATACAATCCCTTCAGCTCAAGTTCGGTAATACGGGTCAAGGCTTCCACATCCAACTGGTCGAACGTTATGATTTCGTCCAGACGGTTGATAAACTCAGGCGCAAACGATTTGTTCAACGCTTTGGTTATCACGCTGCGCGAATGTTCCTTGTCGTCGGTACGCATCTGAGCCGTAAAGCCGATGCCTTTTCCGAACTCTTTCAACTGGCGCGTACCGATATTCGAAGTCATGATAATCACCGTATTCTTAAAGTCTACCGTCCGTCCGTAGCTGTCTGTCAGTCGTCCTTCATCCATCACCTGAAGCAACAGGTTGAACACATCGGGATGGGCTTTCTCTATCTCGTCTAACAACACGATAGAGTAGGGTTTGCGACGGACTTTCTCAGTCAGCTGTCCACCTTCTTCATAACCTACATAGCCCGGAGGCGCACCCACCAAACGCGAAACGGTAAACTTCTCCATATACTCGCTCATGTCTATCCGGATGATGGCATCTGCCGAACCGAACATCTGCACTGCAAGTTCTTTTGCCAAATGCGTTTTACCTACACCGGTCGGCCCTAAGAACAAGAATGTTCCAATCGGCTTGTTGGGGTCTTTCAGCCCTACACGGCTGCGCTGGATGGCTCTTACCAGCGTGTCTACCGCCTTATCCTGACCGATAACTTTGGCAAGCAGTTCGCTGCGCATTCCTTTCAGTTTGATGCTGTCTGCTTCCGCCATACGCTGAACAGGAACACCGGATATCATGGAAACCACATCCGCTATCTGTTCCGCATCCACCGTTTCACGGTTTTCTTTCAGCTTTGCTTCCCATTCGTTTTTCATCACCTCCAGCTGCTCCATACACTGCTTTTCACGGTCGCGGAAGCTGGCTGCAAGCTCAAAATTCTGTAACCGGACAGCTTCGTTTTTATTCGCCCGCATCTCGTCAATCAGCTTCTCCTGCTCTTCGATTTCTTTCGGAGCGGAAATGTTTGTCAGATGCACGCGCGAACCCGCTTCGTCCAACGCATCTATCGCTTTGTCGGGGAAATTACGGTCGGTAACATACCGCTCTGTCAATTTGACACATGCCTCTAAAGCCGCATCCGTATAATTGACATTGTGGTGTTCTTCGTATTTCTCTTTGATGTTCTTCAATATCTGCAACGTTTCGTCCATCGTGGTCGGTTCTACCAACACCTTCTGGAAACGCCGTTCCAAAGCACCGTCTTTTTCAATGCTCTGCCTGTACTCGTCGAGGGTAGTGGCACCGATACACTGTATTTCTCCGCGCGCCAACGCAGGCTTCAGCATATTCGCCGCATCCATCGAGCCGGCAGCCGAACCTGCACCTATAATGGTATGAATCTCGTCGATAAACAAAATAATATTCGGGTTCTTTTTCAGCTCGTTAAGTATGGCGCGGATGCGTTCTTCAAATTGTCCGCGATATTTTGTACCCGCCACAACCGAAGTCATATCCAGCGCAATCACCCGCTTGTCGAACAGTATACGCGACACTTTCTTCTCAACAATGCGCCGCGCAAGGCCTTCAACGATAGCAGATTTACCCACACCCGGTTCGCCGATAAGAATCGGATTGTTCTTTTTACGCCGGCTCAAAATCTGCGCCAAACGCTCTATTTCCTTCTCACGGCCTACCACCGGGTCTAACTTTCCTTCCTCGGCAGCCCGCGTCATGTCAGTGCCGAAAGAATCGAGCGCAGGAGTGTCGTTATTCGGTTTCTTTTGCGAGGTCTGGGCAGACGACTGCTTTGCACCCTGCGAATAAAATCCGCCCTCGTTTCCCATGTTGTCCCGACGGCGTATTCCGTTATCCTCCTCATCGTCTTCGTCTTCTTCGAACGGAACTCCGCTTTGCGGTTCGGTTCTCGGAACCAGTTTGTCTATCAACTTTTGATAGCTCACGTTTTTCGTTTCCAGTATTTCTGCCGCTCTGTTCTTGCCTTCGCGCATGATAGCCAGCAACATGTGTTCGCTGTCAGCCATGTTTGCCTTTAACAGCCGTGCTTCCAATAAACTCATTTTCAATATTCTCGATGCGTTTTCGTTAAACGTTATGTCTTCAGAATAGCCTTCTGTAACAGATTCTTCACGCAGCATCACTTCCAAGCCGCTCTTTATTTCCTGCAAATCGATATACAAACTTTGCAACAAACCTACAGCTTTTCCTTCCCCTTCGCGAAGAATCCCCAACAGCAAATGTTCCGGACCGATATACGTGTTTCGCAACCGGTTGGCTTCCTCTTTGCTGTATGCGATAATGTCAGTCACTCTTTTTGTAAATTGGTTATTCATATAATGTAAATCCTCCTTCCAGCTTTGGTTTTTGCATTTCTCTGCAAAGATACATATTATAATAATAACTTTTATATATCTTGTTTTTTACTTACAAAATGTGTGCCACAAAATGATAAAATTCATGCGGTAGAAACATCCGACACTACCCATAGCGATACCCGACGCTTCCCATAGTGTCAGCTGACGTTAGCCGTAGCGTTTAAACTCGGATGGGTTTGCGCTTTTAAGCGGGTAAACCGACACTTTTTTGCGCAAAAAGTTTCGTATATCAGGTAAAAGTCGTACTTTAGCATGGTTTTTCTATAAGCCGCAGAGATTATTAAATTAATATTTTACTAAATGCAAGAACAAGATAGAATTATAAAAATCAACATCGAAGAGGAAATGAAGTCGTCGTACATCGACTATTCAATGTCAGTAATCGTTGCACGCGCCCTCCCGGATGTAAGAGACGGCTTCAAGCCCGTTCACCGCCGCATATTATATGGTATGATGGAACTGGGCAACACGTCGGACAAGCCGTATAAAAAGTCAGCGAGAATAGTAGGTGAGGTATTAGGTAAATATCACCCCCACGGAGATTCTTCTGTGTACGGGGCACTGGTGCGTCTGGCACAAGACTGGGCAATGCGCTATCCGTTGATAGACGGACAGGGTAACTTCGGCTCAATAGACGGCGACAGCCCTGCGGCAATGCGTTATACCGAAGCCCGGCTGAAAAAAATCGGCGAAGACATGATGCAAGACCTGTATAAAGAGACCGTTGACTTTCAAAATAACTTCGACGATACGCTTCAGGAACCTACTGTCATGCCTACACGCATCCCGAACCTGCTGGTCAACGGAGCGTCCGGTATCGCCGTAGGTATGGCTACAAACATGCCTACACATAACCTTGCCGAAGTAATCGATGCTTGTATTGCTTATATAGATAATAATGACATCGACGTAGCAGGACTGATGCAGTATATCAAAGCGCCGGATTTCCCGACGGGAGGATATATATATGGTATCAGCGGCGTGCGCGATGCATACGAAACGGGACGCGGACGAGTTATCATGCGTGCGAAAACGGAGATTGAGACACATCCTACGCACGACAAAATCATCGTCAACGAAATTCCGTATAACGTAAACAAAAAGGAACTGATTGAAAACATTGCGGCTTTAGTAAACGAAAAGAAAATCGACGGTATTTCTTACGTAAACGATGAATCGGACCGCGAAGGTATGCGAATCGTTATCGATGTAAAACGCGATGCGAACGCCAGCGTGGTGCTGAACAAGCTGTTTAAGATGACGGCGCTGCAAACTTCGTTCGGCGTGAATAACATCGCACTGGTTCACGGACGTCCGAAACTGCTGAATCTGAAAGACTTGATTCACCTGTTCGTTGAACATCGCCACGAAGTGGTTATCCGCCGCACACGCTATGACTTGCGTAAGGCGAAAGAGCGCGCCCACATCTTGGAAGGTCTGATTATCGCATCGGACAACATCGACGAGGTAATCCGCATCATCCGCGCTGCCAAGACTCCTAACGAGGCTATAACCAACCTGATGGAACGTTTCCAGCTTACGGAAATACAGGCACGCGCCATCGTGGAAATGCGTCTGCGCCAATTAACGGGACTGATGCAAGACCAGCTTCACGCCGAGTACGACGAGCTGATGAAGCAAATTGCTTACTACGAAGAAATTTTAAGCAATGACGAACTGTGTAAGAAAGTCATAAAAGACGAATTGGTAGAAGTAAAAGAGAAGTACGGCGACAAACGTCGTTCGGAAATCGTATATGCTTCGGAGGAATTTAATCCGGAAGACTTCTATGCCGACGATTCGATGGTTATCACCATCTCTCACATGGGATACATCAAACGTACGCCGCTGGCAGAATTCCATACCCAGAACCGCGGTGGAGTAGGCTCGAAGGGCAGCGAAACGCGCGACGAGGATTTTATCGAACACATCTATCCGGCAACAATGCACAATACGATGATGTTCTTCACCCAAAAAGGAAAATGCTATTGGCTGAAAGTGTATGAAATCCCCGAAGGTAACAAAACATCGAAGGGACGTGCCATCCAGAACCTGCTGAACATTGACTCGGATGACACGGTGACGGCTTACCTGCGTGTGAAGAACCTGAACGATACTGAGTTTATAAACAGCCACTACGTGTTGTTCTGTACTAAAAACGGTGTCATCAAAAAGACATTGCTCGAACAGTATTCACGCCCGCGCCAGAACGGTGTCAACGCCATTACCATCCGTGAAGACGACCGTGTAATCGAGGTACGTATGACGAACGGAAACAACGAAATCGTAATAGCCAACCGGAACGGACGTGCGATACGTTTCCACGAAACCGCCGTGCGCGAAATGGGGCGTACCGCTACCGGAGTTCGAGGCATTACGCTGGATGATGACGGACAAGACGAAGTAATCGGAATGATTTGTATCAAAGATCCGCAGAAAGAAACAATCATGGTTGTGTCGGAAAACGGATACGGAAAACGTTCGGATATTGAAGATTACCGTAAGACAAACCGTGGAGGTAAGGGCGTTAAAACTCTGAATATCACGGATAAGACAGGAAAATTGGTTGCCATCAAATCGGTAACTGACGAGAATGACCTGATGATAATCAATAAATCGGGTATTACGATTCGTTTGAAAGTGGCAGACGTACGTATCATGGGACGTGCAACGCAAGGCGTGCGGCTGATTGACCTCGAAAAACGTAACGACCAGATCGGTTCTGTTTGCAAGGTTACTTCCGAAGCCGAAGAAGAGAATATTGATTTGCAAGCAGATGAACAAGACACTGCGTCGACCGAAAACACAAGCGAAGAAAGCGAGAAACCAATAGAATAAATTTTGTATCACTAAATTTTTATAGTTATGAGAAAAGTTTTATTTACTGTAGCTTTATTCTTTACAGCGTGCGCCGTTTCTGCCCAAGAAAGCGTGGTAAAAGAAGCTAAATCAGCCAAAGGTAATCCGGAAGAGGCTGCTAAAATCATTGAACCCGCATTGGTTGACCCGTCAACAGCTAACGACCCTGAAACTTGGAAATTAGCTGGAGATTTTCAGAAATCTATCTACGACGAAGAAAACATGAAACTATATATACCGGGTGGTCAGGCAGATACTACAAGATTGTATAATAGTTTGGCAAAGATGTTCGAATATTACATGAAATGTGATGAAGTAGAACAAGCTAAAGTGAAAAGCGGCGAGCTGAAGAAACCGAAACTGAGAAAAAAATTGGCTAAAGCCTTGATTGCCGTGCGTCCGCAGCTGACAAATGCCGGTATCGAAGCATTTAACACCAATAACTACGAAAATGCGTTGAAATACTTTGGTTTGTATGTTGATGCACCTCAGGAACCGATTTTTGAAGGAGATGACGAACTTAAAAACGATACACTGGTTCCGTTGTTTGCCAATTATGCAGCTATGGCAGCCAGCTTCGTAAAAGACAATGCCGCTGTTATAAAGTATGGTAATATCGGTAAAAACCACAAAGAAGAAGGTTATCGTTCTTTGATGTTCATGGCTGAAACATACGGAAAAAGTGAAACTCCGGACTCTGTTCAGTGGCTGGCAACTATCAAAGAAGGTGTAGAAAAATTCCCGTCACAGGAATATTTCATCGGTAACTTGATGGACTATTATATCCAGAAAGGTAAAGTTGATGAAGGTTTGGCTCAAATTAATGAAATTATAGCGAACAATCCTTCTCCTTATTTCATGTATGTAAAAGGTGTGCTCCAGTACGAAAAGAAAGACTATGACGGAGCTATTGCTACATTCAATGAAGTGATTGCTAAAAACGGTGATTTCGTAGCTGAATCTTATTCAAAAATAGGTGATTGCTATTTCTTCCAAGGACAATCAATCGAAGAAGAAAACTTGAAAACTTCAATGGATGATCCCAAATATGCGGAAGGAGAAGCTAAAGTAAAAGACTTTTATAGCAAAGCACAACCGTTCTATGAAAAAGCCAGAGAATTGGCTCCGGATAACAAACAACTTTGGGGACAATTCCTTTTGAGAATTTACTGGAAACTCAACAAGGCTGAATACGAAGCATTAGAAAAAGAATTAAATTGATTTTCTAATAAGAAAACAAAAAACTAACAAAGAAGGCCGGAATAGAATGTCTATCTCGGCCTTTCTTTATTAATAATACATAATCAGTATTATGTTTAATTTATAACGGGGTAAATTGAATACTCCCACCCATCCGGGCAAATCAAACAATTAACTATAAAATATAGGCATACAGAATTAAATGAACGGTGTACGAATACTGTCGACAAAATAAAACCGCAAATGCGATAAACTTTACTCGACATCTAAAGTAACATTTATATGGAAAAACATCCTCAACTTTTAGTATATAAAGCATCAGCCGGTTCGGGGAAAACATTTACCCTCGCCGTTCAATACATCAAATTACTCATCGAAGACCCACGGGCATATCGGAAAATACTGGCTGTTACTTTTACCAACAAGGCAACTGCCGAAATGAAAGAACGCATACTAAGCCAACTTTACGGTATTGCTTCCGGAGATAAAGACTCGAACCGCTATCTGAAAGAAATTTTAAAGACCACGCAGAAAAACGAAGCGGAAGTCAGACGGGCGGCAAGCGAGGCGCTGCATAACATCATTCATGATTACAGCCGATTCCGCATCGAAACCATTGACTCGTTTTTCCAGTCGGTCATGAGAAATCTGGCGCGCGAGTTGGAATTAGGAGCAAATCTGACTATTGAACTGAATAACAGCGAGATATTAAGCGATGCGGTAGACGTATTAATCGAAAAACTAACCCCTACCTCACCGGTTCTTTTATGGCTGTTAGAGTATATCGACGAGCGCATAGCCGATGACCGTCGATGGAACGTATCGGGCGAAATCAAGAGTTTCGGAAGGAATATATTCGATGAAAGTTACATTGAGAAAGGAAGCGGCTTAAGAAAAAAATTAAACGATTCTTCTTTTATCCCCACATACCGAAAAAAACTTCAGGATATACGAGAAGAGGCATTGGAAGAAATGAAAGGATTTAACCAGCAGTTCACTGAAGTATTGGAAGCCAACGGATTAAAGCCTGAAGAACTGAAAGGAGGCTCGCGAGGGATAGGAAGTTATTTCAACAAGATAGCCAACGGTAATTTAAGTAGAGAGGTGCGCAATGCTACGGTAGAGAAATGCTTACAGAGTGGAGATGACTGGACTACAAAGACTTCAGCCAAACGAGAGCTGATTCGTACCCTTGCCGCTACCGAGCTGATTCCCCTGCTAAACGCAGCCGAAAAATTCCGTCCGGTAAATAACCTGTTGGTCAATTCATGCGATTTGTCACTTCGTTACCTCAATAATCTACGTCTGCTTACCCACATTGATGATGAAGTCCGTCTGCAAAACCAACTTCATAACCGCTTTTTGTTGTCGGATACCAACGCCCTGCTTCACAATCTGATACGCGAAGGAGACGCTTCTTTTATCTATGAAAAGATTGGTACAACCATCGATATCGTAATGATAGACGAGTTTCAGGACACCTCGCGTATGCAGTGGGAAAATTTCCGCCTGCTACTTGAAGAAAGTCTTTCACAAAAAGAAGGTAGCCTTATCGTAGGCGATATCAAACAAAGCATTTACCGCTGGCGGAACGGTGACTGGAAAATACTCGCCGGATTGGGACACGACCATAGTTTCCGCATCAACGAACAGACACTTGAAACCAACTGGCGCAGCGAAGCTAACATCATCGGCTTTAATAATGAGCTGTTTACCGCTGCGTGCCGCGTGCTTTCCGCACGCTATGAAGAGGAATTGGAAGAACCGTGCGAACAACTGACACAGGCGTACAGTGACGTTTGTCAGAAAACACCCAAGCAGACGGAACGGGGTTACATCAAGATGTCTTTCCTCGGAGATACGCAAGAAGAATCTTATGCTGACGCTACTCTGCGGCAGCTTGCCGAGGAAGTATCGCAACTCGTTGCGCAAGGAGTTCATACGGAAGACATTGCCATCCTTGTACGCAAGAATAAAACCATCCCTGCCATTGCCGATTATTTCGATAAAAACACGCCTTACCGCATCGTGTCCGACGAAGCATTCCGGCTCGATGCCTCGCTTGCCGTCTGCATGATGATAGACGGTTTGCGCTTTCTTACCTCGCCCGATGACCGCATTGCCCAAGCCCGGCTTGCTTCGGCTTTCCAACAGGAAGTGCTGCGTAAAGATATCAGTCTGAACACCATCCTACTGAACGATATATCGGATTACCTTCCTGCCGGATTCATGCTGCAAACAGAAGAACTGCGCTTAATGCCGCTCTACGAACTGCTTGAAAAGCTATTTGTTATGTTCGACATGGAAAAAATAGAAAAACAAGATGCTTACCTCTGCGCTTTCTTCGATGCCGTAACAGAGTATATGCAGAACAATTCGTCGGAGCTGACGGCTTTCATTGCTTTTTGGGACGAAAAACTACACGAAAAGACCATTCCATCGGGCGAAATAGACGGCATCCGTATTCTTTCCATCCATAAGTCGAAAGGATTGGAATACCATACCGTGTTGCTTCCGTTCTGCGACTGGAAGATGGAAAACGAAACCAACAATCATCTTATTTGGTGCTCGGTGGCAGGAACGGGAAAAGAAACAGACATTCCGCCGTTCAACGAACTGGATATCGTTCCGGTAAACTATTCATCGACTATGGCGGATTCGGTGTACTGTAACAGCTATCAGGAAGAACGTCTCCAGTTGTGGATAGATAACCTCAACCTGCTTTACGTGGCATTCACCCGTGCTTGTAAGAATCTGATTATATGGAGCCGTGCCAACCAGCGCGGGACTGTATCTTCTCTACTCTATGAATCTATCACTCAAATGAATACGCTGAAGATGGAAAGGATGTCTGACGGAAATGAGGAAGGTGATACAGGCGAAGAAGTATTTGAATACGGTGAACTTTGTTTATCTGAAAAGACCGAACAATCTGAATCGAGCAACCGCCTGCTTATGCATCCCTCTCCCCTCCCGCTGCAGATAGAAAGTCTCGAAACGAAGATAGAGTTTAAACAATCGAACCGCTCGGCCGACTTTATTCGTGGAGAAGAAGATAATCAGGAGCAATACATCCGTCAGGGACAACTGCTTCACTATGTGTTTGCTTCCATCGAAAAAGAGAGTGACATGCCTCAAGCCTTTGAGCGACTGCGCTTTGAAGGAGTGTTGGAAACGGAAGAACAAGAAATGCAAATCCGTAAGCTGGCTACATGGGCGATGAATCATCCGAAAGTAAAAGACTGGTATAGTGGAGAATGGACGCTGTATAACGAATGTTCCATCATCTATCTCGACGAGGATGGAACCATGCAAACCCGCCGTCCCGACCGCGTGATGATGAAAAACGGCGAGGCAGTTGTGGTTGATTTTAAATTTGGAAATAAAAAAGAGACATATAACGAACAAGTACGCCAGTACATGAACTTGCTTGCTCACATGGGTTATAAGCACATCCGTGGGTATTTATGGTATGTATTTGCTAACGAACTGGAGGAAGTATCATGGAAACATTCTTAAAACAAGTAGCACACGATTTATATGAGAAACTGAATGGCGATTTCACCAAAGTAGCCATCGTATTTCCCAACAAGCGCGCAGGATTATTCTTCAATGAGTATCTGGCACAGGAGTCTCAGCGCCCATTATGGTCGCCTGCCTATATCAGCATCAGCGAATTATTCCGCCGCTCTTCATCGCTGCAAACAGGCGATCCGATAAAATTGGTATGCGACCTTTATAAGATATTCATACAGATAACAGGAAGTAAAGAATCGCTGGACGAGTTTTACTTTTGGGGAGAAATGCTTATCAGCGATTTCGATGATGCCGATAAGAACTTGGCGGACACCGATGCACTTTTCAGTAATCTGAAAGATTTAAATGAACTTACGGATAACTATGATTTCTTAGAGGAAGGACAGAAAGAAGCGCTGAGCCAGTTCTTCCACAATTTTTCTCCCGACCGTATGACCGAGCTGAAGCAACGGTTTACTTCGTTATGGAATGTATTGGGAGATATTTATACACTATACAAAACATTGTTGGAGAGTCAGGGCATCGCTTACGAGGGAATGCTCTACCGCAAGGTTATTGACACGATGGATGTAGCCGACCTCCCGTATGACAAATATGTTTTTGTGGGTTTCAACGTACTGAATAAAGTGGAACACAAGCTGTTTTCCCGCTTAAACGATGCAGGGAAAGCTCTTTTCTATTGGGATTATGACCTGTTTTATCTGGAGAAGAATCCACACGAAGCGGGAGAATTCATACGCCGGAATCTGAAAGATTTCCCTTCGGAACTTCCTTTATCGGCATTCCATAATCTGAACAAACCGAAGGAAGTGACATTCATCGAATCGCCTACCGAGAACGGGCAAATCCGTTACCTTCCCCAATGGATTCGGGAGAATCTTACTGCGGAAGAAAAAGAAACAGCTGTGGTACTCTGCAACGAAGCGATGCTGCAACCCGTGTTACATTCGCTGCCAGAGAACATACGCCATATAAACATCACGATGGGTTTTCCGCTCTCACAAACTCCGGCATACAGTTTTGTCAATGCGCTGACCGAACTTCACACCACAGGCTATAACCCGAACAACGGGCGTTTTCAGTTTAATGAAGTAATCAGCGTATTGAAACATCCTTACACGCGACAACTGTCCGCCATCGCCGAAACGTTGGAAAAGACACTTACCGAAGGAAACCGTTTCTACCCTCTCCCTTCGGAGCTGCAACAAGATGAGGTGCTGGGAAAGATATTCAAGCCTTGCCAAAGTAACCTTGAACTATGCGGTTTGCTTTCCGAAGTCATCAAACAGGTAGCTGTTATCTACCGCAAACAGAGCGCATCTGCCGATGATGCGTTTAATCAGTTGTATCGCGAATCGCTTTTCAAGACCTACACGTTAGTCAACCGCTTCCGGACGCTTACAGAAAGCGGAGAACTGAATGTACGGCAAGATACTTTCAAGCGTTTGCTTACGCGCGTCATGTCTGCGGCAAGCATTCCTTTTCACGGCGAACCTGCCATCGGTTTACAGGTAATGGGCGTTTTGGAAACACGTAACCTCGATTTCCGCCATCTGGTCATGCTGTCGGTCAACGAAGGTCAGCTTCCGAAAACAGGCGGCGACTCTTCTTTCATACCATATAACCTCCGCAAGGCTTTCGGCATGACCACCATCGACCATAAGATTGCCGTTTATGCCTACTATTTCTATCGGTTATTACAGCGTGCAGAACGGGTAACCCTGCTTTATAATACGGCTACAGACGGAATCAACCGGGGAGAGATGTCGCGTTTCATGCTTCAGTTCCTCATTGAATGGGAATATCCGATAGTAAAGAAACAACTGGAAGCAGAACAATCCCCGCAAGGCTCTGCGCCTATCATTGTCGAGAAAACACCGGAAATAATGAAACGGATGCAGAGCCGATTCGATATCCGCGTGAATCCCAAAACCTATCTTTCTCCCTCGGCTCTGAATTGTTACATGGATTGTCCGCTGAAATTCTATTATCAATATGTAGCTTCCCTCTCCACACCCGACGAAGTGAGTGCAGAAATAGATTCTGCTAAATTCGGAAGTATCTTCCACGATGCTGCCGAGCATATTTACAAGGATTTGACCTCACACGGCAGCAAGACTATAAGCCGGGAGGCTATCGAAGCCTTGCTGAAAGACGATGTGCGTCTGCGCAACTATGTCGATAGTGGTTTTAAGAGGTTATTCTTCAACATACCGGAAGATGAACGTGCGCTTTATAACGGCATACAGCTCATCAACTTCGAGGTTATCGTGCGTTACATCCGCCAACTCTTGCAAAACGACCTGCGCTATGCCCCGTTCACATTCGTGGCTTCCGAAGTTCCTGTGAGAGAGCAAATCGAAATCCGTACGCCTAAAGGGATGCTGAAATCCTGCATCGGAGGGACCATAGACCGCATGGACAGCAAAGACAATACGCTGCGCATCGTGGATTATAAAACGGGAGGCGATGCCGATATCCCCGCCAACATAGAATCATTGTTTATACCGGGAAAGAAACGTTCGAACTACGTTTTTCAAACTTTCCTTTATGCTTCCATTGTTTGTCGGAAACTTCGGGAGAAAGGAGACAACAGGCAGGTTGCCCCTTCCCTGCTCTACATCCATCGGGCTGCGTCGGACAGTTATTCTCCTGTTATTCAGATGGGCGAGCCCCGAAAGCCCAAAGAACCGGTTGAAGACTTCAGCCGATACGAGGAGGAGTTCCGCAGCCAGTTGAGTACGCTGCTTGAGACCATCTTCCACCCCGACATTGCTTTTACGCAAACCGAAACAGAAGAAAAGTGTACCTACTGCGATTTTAAAACGCTTTGCAAGAAATAAGCGTTTTAAAATCTCTAAATCCGGAATTATGTTTGTGCTATAATCACCTCAAGCGCGAACGTTATTCCGGATTTCAAACTTTTTGCCATAAGTCAGCATTCGCCAAATCCATTCCAGCAAGCCGAAACGAAAACCGAAGAGCCATAAACGACTGAATAGAATTTGAAAAATGTAAACAAGGAATGCGATTACTTCTGTCTGTATCAATCCCACATTAGCTCCCCAGCCTAAACCGATACCGTAAAATAAAAACATACCAATAACCGACTGTCCGATATAGTTTGTCAGCGCCATCCTTCCCGGTGCAGCCAGACAGCTCCATAACTTTGCTTCTTTTCTTCGGAGATAGAACAGGCAGATGCCACACAAGTAAGCCAGCCCCAACGGATAAACACTGATCGTATAAATCAAAGTATGCATTGCGTTTCCCCACGGATGTCCGTTCATGCTGCTCCATGCATAAAGCAATGACAATGGCAGTCCAATCAGAAAACCCAGTCGGGTTATCGTTTTTAACAAACCAATACGGGTTTCCAGTCCGGTGTACATTCGGTTACGTCCAATATAGAAACCTAAAATGAACAATCCGAAAACCTTACAATAGCGGTTACCGTCCACAAATTCCTGCACACGGACTAATGCACCTTGAACAAGGAATTGAAAAACCTCTTTATAACAGCCCGCATCGCGCAACCAATAGCCAAAATTTTCTTCTGTTATACCATAAAGATTACAGTAATGCCACTGCGCACGAACTGCCGGAGCAGAAAGTCTGATGCCGAAAAATGCTGTCAGCGCATCTATAACAACAGGAATTAAAAGGAAAAAAGCGGAAACCTTTAATAGTCCCCTATCAGATACGTTGCGGAATAACGGGAGCAACATACCCAACAGGGCATATAACATTAAAATATCGCCGCTCCAAATAAACATCAAATGCAGAAAGCCTATGACTGTCAGCACGGCCATCCGTCGATAAAATATCTGAAAACCGTTTGCCCCTTTCCGTGCAGCATTAGCGATGATAATGGAAAAGCCAATACCGAACAGCAGTGAAAACAAAGTATAAAATTTTCCGTCGACAAAGATGTAAAGCAAATAGCGCAATACATGGTCTATGCCCGATGTCGGCATGGCCTTTATCGTTTCACTGCTTTGGAATGTATAAAGTGAAAATTCCGGATAGTTTGCCATGCAAATTCCCAGTATCGCAAATCCCCGTAAGGCATCAAGAATGACATAGCGTTCCGACGATTTTACAGGAGCAATGTTTTCTGTATTCATAAGTCCTTTTTTTTATTCAGTTTTCTTTTTGTTGACTAACATAACGCTACATAATATAACAGCCAGCCCGATTAATTGGATAAATGTAATGTCTTCTCCGCCCAATCCGCCGATAACCACAGCCACCACAGGATTAACATAAGCATGAGTCGCCACCTCGGTAGCCGGACGAACTTTCAATAACCATACGTAAGCAGAATAGGCAAGTAAAGAACCGAATGTCACCAAGTAAATCAATGACAGCCACGCTGCCTGCGATATCGTTTGAAAATCGACCTCTTCCCAGTCGTTCGATAATCCGGAACATAACCAGAACATGATACCGGCTGATAGCATTTGCCATGCCGAACCGGCAAAACCATTTATCCCCTCTACCGCCGATGAACGATATTTGGCATAAAGCGAACCCAACGACCATGATATACATCCGGCTACCAGTATCAAAATACCATATTCACCATGCTGATAAACAGCACTCTCTTTTCCCATCTGCTCAACATAAAGCATACCCACACCTATAAATCCCAACAGCAAGCCAACGACTGTTGTTACGCTGCTGAAGGTTTTCTTCCACATCGGAATGTCAAATACCATAATCCATAGTGCCGTAGAGGAAGCTACGATGGCTACCACACTGCTACTGACATACCGTTGTGCCAGCATAATAACTGCCATATCAATAAAAAGAAGGACAATGCCGCTTATTGCCGAACGCCGGACCAGAGAAAGCCGAAAAACCTGTTCGCCACGGATAAAACAAAGGAAGAGTAACAACACACCCGCCATACTGAACCGTAATGCGCCTAACAAGAAAGTAGGAAATCCGTGCAAGGCTACACCTATAAAATAATAGGTAGAACCCCACACTACATAAATCAAGAAGTAGGCTATCCAAACGGCATATCTTTTGACTGTTTTCATCCTTCTTATATATACCAAACTGTTTGGTTGCAAAAATAACAGTTTGCATCAATAAGACAACTACCTGTATGGCGGAGATAATTACCACAATTACAGTTTTTTTGTACAAAAAAATAGAAGAGCGTTGCTTAGAGTTTCGTTTAAAGCGACAGGCTCTAAAAGAAACAGGGATAACTGCAGCCTAACGCTACAATAATCCCTGTCTCCACAATGCGTTTTCTCTCAAAACGATGTATCAATCAAATCAATCCGGCTATGTATGCTTTCATTGCCGATTCGGATTTCCGAACTTCCTGATATAATTTATACTGAGCCAACGTACGGACATAATTATGCTCTCCATATTGCGTTCGGTAGTATACGTCGCCATTCAGATAATCGGTCAAGAACCTAACCGCTTGCATATAAGGGAAAAGCATCACTGCATACGGTAACATTTCTACTTCGAGCGGAGTAAGAAACGAACCCGCCGAAGCGATGTATCCTTTGGCAAACGATTTAAATATATCAATGTCAAAATGAACCTTGCTTAAATCCGGCTCATCTTCAGGAGCAGTGTTAGCAGCCGAACGCAAGAAATCGCCGAAATCAGAAAAAACAAACGAAGGCATTACGGTGTCCAAGTCGATTACACACAATACCTTGCCGTCGGCATCAAACAGCATGTTGCTTACCTTCGTATCGCAGTGACATACACGTTTCGGAAGTTTACCTTCTCGATAAAGCTGCTCTGCACGACACATCTCATCGGCATCCCGTTCGATATCAGCTATCAAAGAAGCAACTTTCTCTTTCCGCCCCACACTGTCGAGCGAAGCAGCCTCACGCAGTTGGCGGATGCGAAGCTCCATGTTGTGAAAATCGGGAATCGTTTCGCCCAACGGTTCGTCCAAATCTACCAACATCGCCTCAAATTCTCCAAACTTCAGTCCCACCAGATAAGCCATTTCAGGGTTCACCTCTGTCAACGTCCGTGAGTTGCGAATAAACACACATGCCCTCCAGTAACGCTCCCCATCAAAATAATAGGTAGTTCCATTATCTGTCGACAAAAAACGGAGCACTTTCCGGTCAATGTCCGGCTCGTTACGTTCTTCCAACTTCCGACGGATATGGCGGGTTACACATTCAATATTGTGTTGCAGAAGAGCTACATCTTTAAACACATAATGATTTATACACTGAAGCACGTAATCATTCTGCTGAGGCGATGCAGTGCAAACAAGATAAGTCTGGTTTATCAAACCGGAAGTCAAAGGCTTGATTTCTGATATTCCGGTTATTTCAGGAAAATGACAAACAATTTCTTTAAGTTGTGAATCCATAGTCTATTCAATTTATGTTCAATAACATACAAAAGTAACAAAGTTTTCATAGTAACGAAACATTTTACCAAAAAATCTTTGCGTGTTTCTGAAAACTTTATAGTTTTGCCGCCGTTAAAAACTAAACGAACCATGAAAACTACCATGAAGACACTGACAAGCCTTTTAATCTGTTGCTTATTTGCAGCCTCATACGTGAATGCACATACGCTGAACCGCCCCGAAAGTACCAACTATATTAATGGGGTTACAGCTCTGAACGAAGGAAATCCCGAAAAGGCATACGAACTTTTAAACGCAGAAATCAACGAACATCCGCAAAACGGATATGCCCATTGTTATATGGCTCTTATCTGTAATTATTATGGCGATATGAAAATGGCGCTGGACGCTGTAAACAATGCGTTGGAGTTACTCCCCCAAGACGATAACGAGTACCGTTCGTTTGCCTATTATACCCGTGGAACAATGTTGCTCAATTTAAAAGAGTGGGATTTGGCAGCTACCGACCTGACTGAGGCAATCCGTCTGAATCCGGAAGATACTGAAAACTATAAGGCACGTGCCGAAGCCTATCTGAATAACGGAAACTACGAGGCTTCATTCGAGGACGTTACCACGGCTCTCAAATTAGACAGCAAGGCGGATGTGAACGACTTGGTTCTCCAACTTTTGGCAGCAGCTCCGTCTGCCGAACTTGTCAACCGCATCGCTTCTGCTTACACCCTGATAAAATAAAGTTGCAATTTACACTTTCTTGTGGTCCGGACAGGCGGCTCACAAGGGTAAAAAACATGCGGAAGCCCTGACTGACGCATATTGATATTTTAGTAAAACATGCGTATATATCAAACAAAATATACGCATGTTTTTTATTCCTTGTAACATCTCCTTGTTTCTAAAGACTTGATTTATTACTTTTGTACTCCGAACGAGAAAATTACTAACATTTATCAAGACAAAAAAGAATGAATCAAGCAAAAGGACATCCCAAAGGGCTCTATCTGTTATTTGTAACAGAAATGTGGGAACGTTTCAGTTACTACGGTATGCGTGCGCTGTTCATGCTCTACATGGTACAGGCGTTGCTGTTCGACAAAGAAACAGCCTCACAAGTTTACGGAAGTTATACAGGATTAGTGTATCTGACTCCGCTTATCGGTGGTTACATAGCCGACCGATACTGGGGAAACAGGCGTTCTATCGTGGTGGGTGCACTGACGATGGCAATCGGACAGTTTCTACTGTTTCTCAGTGCCTGCTATTTCCATGAGGTATCGCTTGCCAAATGGCTGATGTTCTGCGGATTAGGAATGCTGATATTGGGTAACGGTTTTTTCAAACCGAACATCTCCACGATGGTAGGAAGGCTGTATGCGGCAGACGATACGCGCAAGGATTCTGCTTTTACCATCTTCTATATGGGCGTAAACGTAGGGTCTACCCTTGCTCCGCTTATCTGCGGGTTGGTGGGAAACACCGGACATCCGGAAGATTTTAAATGGGGATTTTTGGCAGCATGTATCGGCATGTTGCTGGGTGCGAGTGTTTTTTCAGTGTTTAAAAACAAATATATCTGCGACCCGGACGGAAATCCCGTAGGCGCGGTTCCTACCCAGACGAAACGCGACGCCGATGATACCGCTCCACGTACTGCGACATCGAAACGTACATGCGGTATGGTGATAGGCACTCTCCTGCTGACCCTTTTGTTCTCAATAGATTGGAGCGCAACAAACGGCAATTATTTTCACAATGCCGACTGGATAGGTTCGCTTATCTACGCCACTGCCATAACCGTTCCGCTGCTGATTATCACCGATAAATCGCTGACACGCATTGAGCAGGCACGTATCGGGGTAATCTATATCATCGCCTTTTTCGTCATATTCTTTTGGGCTGCTTACGAGCAGGCTGGAGCATCGCTGACTTTCTTTGCCGATGAGCAGACCGATCGTCATATTGGAGGATGGGAGATGCCGGCAGCTTATTTCCAATCGTTTAATCCGATTATGATTGTTACCCTTGCCCCACTGTTTGCTGCCATCTGGTCGTTTTTAGGAAAGCGAGGAATCGAACCTTCTTCACCGCGCAAACAGGCTATCGGCTTGTTTCTGTTGGCTTTAGGTTACTTGTTCATCGCTTTTGGCGTGAAAGACGTTGAACCGGGCGTAAAAGTAAGCATGGTCTGGCTTACGGGATTGTATCTGATTCACACGATGGGTGAACTCTGCCTCGCTCCCATCGGGCTTTCTTTAGTTTACAAGCTCTCTCCCGTACGGTTTTCTTCGCTGCTGATGGGTGTATGGTATCTCAGCACCTCGGCAGCCAACAAATTTGCCGGGATGCTGAGCGGATATTATCCCGAAAACGGAATCAGTAAAAACTTTTTAGGCTATCAGGTTGAAAATCTTTTCGATTTCTTCATGCTCTTTGTGTTTATGAGCGGCACGGCTGCCGTCATACTTTTTGTATTCTCCGGAAAACTGCAAAAGATGATGAAAGGAACGGAATAACTTTTCTTTCCATTCCCTTTCCCTCCCCCAAAAAACAGCCACAAGTTTACGCAACGACCTGCTTCGGGCGTAAACCTGTGGCTGAATGTGTTTTAATTATTTGATAACCAGTATGGGCGTATTAGAATGGAATATCATTCTTCGTGCAATACTCGGATTAAAAAGACGGGCAAATACATTCCGTTTATAATTCGTAATGCAAAGCACGTCTATATTTTCTTCTTTTACATATACATCTAAATTATTCAGCAAATGGTCTTCCGTCACTATATTATAACTGATGTTTAACTGCGGGTATTGTTTCTTGAAATATTCTTTAATACCTGCGAGCTTTATTTCATTCCACGTACGACGCTGCTCGTTTGTATTCAGATGAATAAATGAAATGTCGAACTTATAGTTTTGAAAAGTCGTAATGAGCGAATCAAACGCTATCAGGTCGCGCTGGTCAAAGTTGGTAATAAACCCAACCTTATGTATTTCGTTAAAGTTCTTAGCCTTAACATGTTCCGGAATCGCATAAACAAACGTAGGGCTACGGTCAATAATTTCCGCCGTCACACTACCTATTAAGTCCAGCTCCTTCTCACCCATTCCGCGGGTGCCCATAATGATGATAAGCGGTTCTTCTGTGCGGGCATAATGAAGGATTTCCTCTTCGGGCACTCCCTCACGCAGCAGGCAAGTATACTTCACAGACGGAAGCTCACCGCTATTTATCTTTTCTTTGATATGCTCGACAAGTTTATTCAACTGCTCGTGTATATTATCCAACATGCTTTTAATGCCCATTTCTTTTTCGAAAGGAATGCCATACCCCTCCGTAGCATATTGCAGGCTCGGCATGTATACCGGACTGAAATACACGTGCATCAGAACAACTTCGGCATGAATTTCATTGGCAAAATTGAACCCAAACTCACACGCCTTTAAAGAATACCCTGAAAAATCTATCGGAATTAATATCTTCTTGCTCCGGCGTTCCGCTTTCTGAGGCTCTTCTTTTACCACTTCATCTGCCAGCCAAGCCGAACTTTCAATGATTTTCAAAGCACGCGGCAGGTCGCTTTCTTTAATACGGATTCGTACTCCCGATGAAATAACCGGCTGAATTAAGTTCACATTATGAATATATGCTTCAATACCTTCATTCTCAAGTACGGTTTTAAGAATTTGCGCCTTGGAATAAGTCAAAATAGCTAACGTAACAAGTTTTTCTTCCATAACACAAGTTTTTTAAGGTTGAACATATAAGAAAAAATCCCAGCCATCGGGACACGCTGACTGGGATTGGTATTTTACGCTTTTTGCTGTTCCTTTAAGATAGCGATTGCTTTGTCAAGCACTGTCGTATCGTCCAACATGACTAAACCGCCATCCGGTCCCGGCTCCAAGTGAATACCTACACTTTTACCGTCTTTAAAATTATGTCCGCCAAAGAAGTTCCGCACCGTTTCTACGCTCAGGCTCAGTTCGTCGGCGATACGGTGCATACTTCCGGTGGGCAATGAATCTTTAATTTTACGCAACTCGTTAAAAGTTATTGTTCTGTTCATAGTAGTTCCATATTTAAGAGTTAGACTGATTGTTTTAAAATCTCGATATAAAAATAATGAAAGATTCTGACAAGACAAATAAAATCAATAATATTTTTACAAAAATCGGTTTCCGGGCCTGAATTTCTATCATATAGTTCATAAAAACACGCTCCGGCTTCGTCAGGAGCTTTGAAAAACGCTAACGGTAAAACCGGTCAGTCTTCCGAATAGAAATGGTGAACTCATCCGTTAGAAAAGGACAACGCTAACGGTAGTATTTTTCGGATATAACGGCGGAGAATTTCTTGCTTTCGCAAGGCAGGAAAGTTAAAGGGATTTATATCCAACAAAAAAGCCGAAGAAACTTTACTGTAAGTTCTTCGACTTTTTTTATAACAAATTCAAACAGGTTCTATAAGTAGCATCAGAAATCGAGCACTTTGGCTTTAATCATTCCCATTACCAGTGCGTAAATATAGGTAAGCAACAAGACAAGATGCAGCAAGTTTACATCTTCGCTACCGTATGTTTTCTTGTCGGTGGCATAAGAGGGTGTCGACATGTAGCGGTTATTGATGAACAGTTTTCTTTGGAGGAAACTATAAAGCCAGTACGTAAGAAGTGAAATACAGCAACCGCATATTGCCCCGCAGAGGATGTCGCCCGGATAATGTACGCCCAAATAGATTCGGGAATACGACGGGATGGCTGCCCATACAAACATCATCCATGTAAAGCATTTGTTACGGATAAGTAGAGAAACAAACATAGCTACCGCAAACGTATTGGTGGCATGGCCGGAAATGAAGCCGTACAAGCCTCCCCGATACCCGTTGACCGTATGAACCAGATACATTATCTCAGGGTCTTGGGTAGGACGGAAACGGGCGAAAAAAGGCTTGCATATACTGGATGAAAGCTGGTCTGCCAACGTTACGGTCAAAGCGATCATCCCGACAATCAGCAGAGCCTGTGTAGGCTTATTATTCTTGAAAATAACATATAAAAGCATCAATATAGCCGGAATCCAAGTAGCTGTGCTGGTTACCACCCACATCACTCCATCCCAGAACAAGGAGTGACTTCCGTTCAAGGTAAGCAATAGTTCTTTATCAAAATCAATAAGTTGCTGTATGTCAATCATAATGGAACGTATCAAATAACTTCAATAGCTTTCGTCTGCACCCAACCTTTATTACCGTCTTCCAAGCGGATTTCTTTCCACTCTGTCATCGAATTATCTTCGATATATACTTTGGTTCCTTCGTGAAGTACAAACAAATCTGTCCCACTTTCATCGGGCGTGCTTTTTACTGTCACCGTAGGGCTCATTATAATTGCCCCGTTACGGATTACCAGTTCTTCTTTTTGCCGACCGGCAAAGACATTGGCAAATATCGTGACCAGCAACAATACGAAAGCCGAAATAAATCCCACTTTTTTCACCCATATCCGATTGCCGAAAATATAGAAAACCATTCCCACCAAAAGCAGTATGAAAGAAATGATACCAAGTCTGCCCCATCCACTTTCACTCATCAGGTTGGTGAGCGCGTTTATCCATGTTACAATAAACACTTCACTGGCGGGCATAATCTGATCGACAGTCTTGCTCCGGGCCATTTCCAAATTAAACCGGGTGTCAGAATCGCCCGGATTCAGCAACAAAGCGCGCTCATAGTTGAGTATGGCTTTTGCCATATTCTTATCTTTAAAATAACTGTTTCCCAAGTTATAATAAATATCTGCCGACTCATCTCCGGCATTTAAGATGGCCTCGTATTTCTCAATAGCTCCTTTAAAGTCATTGTCTTGATAAGCTTTGTCGGCTTCCTCTTTTGCCGAAGCAGCCGATACCAGTTGGACAAGACTTAATAAAAACACGTATACGACAAATAATCTTTTCATCCTTTCCTGTTTTTTAGTGTTTAATATTGTTTTCCATCTTACTGATGATTTCAACGGATGCGGAATAAACTTTATCCATTGCTTCGCTTTCATTTCCCGGAGCATAGCGGGCAAATTCACATTCATTCAGTGCAGCAATAAATTCTTTTACCAGCTCTTCGCTCACGCCATATTTTGCAAGCTCAGCTTCAATATTGTCTTTTGAAAGCTGCGAAACCGGAATACTTAACTTATCACTGATATATCCCCACAAAGCCTTCAGCACTTCGTCGTAGAATTCATTTTTCTTGTTTTCAGCCAATAATTTACCAGCCAGCTTCATACGCTTGGTAGCTACCTTGTTTGCTTTCTTGGTCTTCATTTTTGCCATATTTGCATTTTCTTTCGCACGGTTTCTATACAGAATGACAAAAACAACAAACAACAGCAACGGTATGATATACCATAAATAGTATCCCACTGTTCCGAAGAAGAATTTACCTTTCGGATACAATGTCGTGTCGCCAAGCTTAATAAAGCGTATGTCTTTACCAAGCACTTTGACGCTTTCTTTATTGGTAAAGTCGGAAATCACTTGGTCGGCATTTCCCTGTCCTTTTTCCACTTTCAGATTATACGCCTGCGTTTTCAGTGTCTTATAAGAATTACTCTTCAGGTCGAAATAAGTAAACTCAATCGGCGGAATAGTAAAGTTACCGGCATGACGCGGAATGGCCAAATACTCAAAAGTCTTCGTTCCGCTCAATCCATTATTTGTCAGGTCGTAATTATCCGTGACTTTCGGATCGTAAATTTCAAAATCCTGCGGGAATTTCACTTCGGGCGTATTGATTAACTTCATGTTTCCTACTCCGCTCAGCGTCAACTTAATAGTTACAGCGTCATTCGTCTTGACCTCAGTAGCATTAATTGATGAAGAAATTTTAAAATCTCCTACTCCGCCAGAGAAGTTGGCTGGTTTAGCCGGCAGCGGTTCTACGTTGATAGTCAGTTTCGGGGTTACGATTTTCTTTTTTACTTCTACATATCCGCCCCCGTTAAAAAAGGCATCAAACGGATCTTCCGAGAAAGTCTGTTGTGCAATTACGCCATCGAAAGTAATAGAGGGAATCTCCAATTTACCAGTCTGCTGCGGAAACAAGATATACTGACTCCATACGGTTGTATTATAATTTCTCCCTTTATAATGCTCCAGTTTGAAAGTTTTCTGCTGGGGAAGTTGTACTTCCTGAGTGTGGAATCCTTTCAAATCAGGCATCTTGCCGTACAGTTGACGGAGGTTTACCAGCGTATATACTTTATAAGTCAATAAAATAGCTTCCTGCTCGTGTACAGTTGTTTTACTTGCCGTAGCTGTGATAAACAAATCATCCTTTGTTATTTTACTGCCCGCTTGCTGGCTACGAGAGGAAGAAGCGCCTCCTTGCTTTCCTCCGGCATTACCACCAGTCGATTGATCTGCCGGAAGAACTTTAATCTGTATGGAATTTGAGAAAATCTTTTCTCCTTCAGCCTCTATGCTTGCAGCGGGGATAGTATACGTACCTTCTTTTCCCGCCATCAGAATATACGTAAAGGTAATCGACCGGCTGGACGATACTTTTCCATTAATAATTTGCGTACTGCTTTGCTGCGAGCGACTGGGGCCCATCAAAACATCGAATCCGCTAATAGACGGAGCACGGAAATCCTTTACCTGCTGTGTATTAACTGTAAACTCCAAACGAAACTGGTCACCGCTTACCACCACATCAGGGGCACTGGCAGTAAACGTAACTTTATTTGCAGCCTGCATCTGCCACGCAGTAACCGTTAATAATAGTAAGAAAATAATCTTCCTCATTTATTTCATTTTTTATATTATCTACTCAATAAACAGTATCACCAATCTTTCTCTAACTTACGTCCTTGAACCTGAATTTGTTTTTTCACTTTATCTTGGACATTCTTTTCATCCTGCATCACTGCGTTCAGCAATTGTTCCGCATTTTCTTTCGACATTTGGTTCTGTTGCTGCTGTTGCTGATTCTGTTGCTGTTCTTGTTTATTTTGGTCTTGCTGATCTTTATTTTGCTGTTTATCATCCTGCTTTTGATCTTGCTTCTGCTCTTTATTCTGGTCTTGATTCTGCTGCTGTTGCTGCTGATCTTTCAATTGTTTCTGTGCCAAGGCCAAGTTATAGCGAGTTTCATCATCTTTCGGATTGTTGCGCAATGACTCTTTATATGCTTCAATACACTGCGGAAGCTGTTTCGACGATTGCAGGATAACCCCCATGTTATGATATATCCGCGCTAATTTGGATTTATCTTTTTCAATGCGTGAAGCAGCATCAAATTGCTCCATAGCCTCTTTTGCCTTTTCTTGCATGAGCAAAGAATTACCGAGGTTATACATGGCATCCGCCGATTTAGGGTTTAGCTCCAACGCTTTACGATAATCCACTTCTGCCTTGACAAACAAACTGTCTTTATAAAGTTTGTTTCCGCTTCGCAAATAATCCCGCTCTGTTTTCTGTCCGTACGCGAAAACAGAGACAAACATCAACATCAATAATATATATCCCTTGCGTATCATTATCTCAATCTCGTTTAAAGAGTCTCACATTCTTGAAAAGCGGATTTTTACGGTCTAATATCATGATTTCGGCTGCCAGTAAAAGCAACGCCAGCCATGCCAACACCTGAAATTGTTCATCGAATTCGGTAAACACTTGGGTTTCGACATCCGCTTTTGCCAACTTATTAATTTCTGCATTCAATGCCCGTTCGGCACGATTGGTATTGTCTACACGTACATACATTCCGTTTCCGGCCTGTGCGATTTCCTGACACATCTGTTCGTTCAGCCGCGTAACGATAACGTTTCCATCCTTATCCCGCCGGAACTCGTTCTGACCTTCCGTAGGAATGGGAGCTCCATCGGGCGAACCTACTCCAAGTACAAAGACACGCACTCCTTTAGAGGCTGCTTCTTTTGCGGCTTCTACCGCTCCGCCTTCATGATTCTCACCATCGGTTATCAGCACGATAGCTCTACCAACCCCCTCATTCGGAGTAAAACTCTTCATAGCCAAGTCGATAGCCCCTCTGATATCTGTTCCCTGCGTACTTATCAATGAAGGACTGATAGTTTCTAAAAACATCTTGGCAGATACGTAATCGCTTGTTATCGGCAGCTGAGTAAAGGCCTCTCCAGCAAAAACAATCAGTGCCACTTTATCATTATTAAAAGTCTCAACCAGCCGCGAAATCAGTTTCTTTGATTTATCCAAACGGCTGGGCGTTACATCTTGTGCCAACATCGAATTGGAAATGTCTAACGCCACGACTGTTTCTACGCCCTGACGTTTTACCGTTTCCATCTTCGAGCCGAATTGCGGACGGGCTAACATAAAGATAACCATCGTAAGTGCGGCAAACACTAACCAGAATTTTACATCCGGACGATATTTAGAAACATCCGGCATTAATTGTGCCAGCAATTCCGGGTCACCATACCGGCGAATTTTCTTGCGGCGTTTATAATTGGAATACAAATAAAACGCTATCAGAAAAGGCAGTATGATTAGCAAATATAAATAGATAGGTTCTCCGAATCGAAACATAACTTTCTCTTTTTAAGGTATTTTCTTTAATACGGTATTGCGCAAAACTATTTCCAGCAAAATGCAAAGGAAAGCAATCAGTGCATACAGTTCATAGGCCTCTTCGCGCTTGCTGAACTCTTTTACATTCAACTTGGTTTTTTCCAACTTGTCTATTTCGCGATATACATCTTTCAACTTCGAGTTACTGGTAGCGCGGAAATAGTTGCCATTCGTAGTTCCGGCAATTTGCGACATGGTTTGTTCATCTATCTCAACAGGCATCTGAACATACTGTACTCCTGCATAAGTTTGCATCGGATAAGGAGCGGTTCCATTCGTTCCTACTCCGATAGTATACACTCTGATACCGAACTGCTTGGCTATTTCGGCAGCAGTAAGCGGAGAAATGTCGCCACGGTTATTCACACCGTCGGTCAAGAGGATAATGACTTTCGATTTAGCTTTGCTATCTTTCAGTCGGCTTACGGCATTGGCAAGTCCCATCCCCAGTGCCGTTCCATCTTCTATCATTCCACGCTGCACCATATCGCAACTTACGCTGCGGAAAAGATTCAAAAGCACACCGTGGTCAACCGTCAGCGGACATTGGGTAAAAGCCTCTCCTGCAAAGATGGTTAAACCGATATTATCGTTCGGACGACCATTGATAAATTCCGATGCCACCTGTTTTGCCGCCTCAATACGATTCGGCTTCAAGTCTTCAGCAAGCATACTGGTAGAAACGTCTACCGCCAGCATGATGTCTATTCCTTCTATTTCCGTATTCTGCCAATTATCGGTAGTCTGCGGGCGTGCCAATACCAACACTATCATCACAAAAGTAACAATCCGCAATACAAACGGGGCGTGAAGCAGCCATACCTTCCAGCTTCGGGGCGCATTCATATACATACGCGCCGTAGAAACCTGCATGGTAGGCTCCGTTTTTTTACGCTTCATGATATACCATACTATATATGGGATAAGAAGCAGTAGCAGAAACAGATATTCAATATTTGCAAAAACCATAACTCTATTAATTTATTAAAAGAAGAGCGCTATTATATGGCGGATAGCCACATAAAGTGCTATCACAGCGCCGATACCCGTAACCGCTATGCTGCACAACAACATAATGCGTCCCTGTTTCGAACGCTTTTCCTCCACCTTAATTTCCGTGGGTTCTTTCTTGGCATTCGGGTCTTCTTCTTTTTTGGTTTGATTGATAAAATCAACAGCACTAACCAAATTCATATCATTTTCGTTCATCAAAGGCGCAAACTTGGCAAACTTCACGAGATCGGCAGTTTCGAAAAGCACTTTCAAGTCATTGATAGACTCTTTATCTTTTTCTTCAAGCAACCGTTCGATAATCTCAGAAGAAGTCATTTCCATCGCGTTAAATCCGAAACGTTCCTTTATATAGACACGGATTACGTCTGTAAGTTCGGTATAATAAAGTTTCGGTTCTTCGCGCTGCCATGCCTTGTTTGCCTTGATTTCTTCTATCTTCTTCATGGCAGCCTGATGAGGAGGCAGCTTGGGTTCGATTTTGATAATCTTAATGATAGGCTTATTGTTCCGGTAACGGATGACAAAAAAGACTGCCACCGCACCCAATATGAGCATCAACAAGAAAGCGTATACCAACGGGGCAATGTCACTCCATGTCAAGGGTACTTCCTGAATACTCTTCGGCCCAAAAAACTGGTCGGGATGAAGTGTATCCACCGGCACAGAATATACCTTTAACGCCAATGCCTGCGACTGATAAGATTCGTTGTCAACCTTAACTTCAAAAGGCGGCAGATAATATAAAGCCGAATCGAAAGAAGTAATGGTATACTCCTGAGATATCAGCCAACGCTTATTCTCGTTAAGTAATTGCGTATCCGGTTTAGCAACATCCAAAACTTCAACTCCCTTCACCAGCGTATCACGCACGGCAGGCAGAATCAGTTTATGATTGGCATCCATACTGACCTCAAGCTTTACCTTTGCCTGCTCGCCGATGAGCAATTGCAAAGAATCGATAGTTGCCTCCACAGTCACCTGTGCGCGGAGCGTGGAAGAAGCCAAAAAAAGCAAAGCCATACAGCCCAACACTTTCAACGCCCTTAACCTATTACATAGGGTATATTTCATCTTTTCTCTTAGTTTCGTTTAGCGAATAAATTCAACAATGCTTTTACATAATCTTGGTCGGTACGCACCGAAACCGAATCGACATTACAATGCGTAAAAGTGTCATTCAGTCTGGCTTGTTGTTTCACCCACCATTCATAATGCGCTTTACGCAGTGCTTTCGATGAGGTATCAATCCACTGTTCATGACCCGTTTCCGCATCACGTACATGCATCAAACCAATATCCGGTAATTCCTCCATTCGGCGATCGTACACCTGAATAGCCACCACATCATGCTTACGGTTTGCCACCGTCAGCGCATTTTTAAAATCGCGTTCATCAATAAAATCGCTTAACATAAACGCCGTACAACGCTTCTTCAACACATTAGTCAGATACTCAATAGCGCATTGCAGATTTGTCCGTTGACTTTGCGGTTGAAAATCCAACAGCTCACGGATAATGTAAAGAATATGTTTACGCCCTTTTTTAGGGGGAATAAACTTTTCTATACGGTCGGAAAAGAAAATAACCCCGATTTTATCGTTATTCTGGATGGCAGAAAAAGCAAGCGTCGCCGCTATTTCAGTCACCATACTTTTCTTCATCTGCTTTACCGTTCCGAAATCCAAACTGTTCGACACATCAACCAGTAACATGACAGTCAGTTCGCGTTCTTCTTCGAATACCTTAACGAATGGTTTGTCAAAGCGAGCCGTTACATTCCAGTCTATATCGCGTACATCATCGCCATACTGATACTCGCGCACCTCCGAAAACGCCATACCCCTGCCCTTGAAAGCAGAATGATACTGCCCCGCAAAAATATTGCTCGAAAGTCCGCGCGTTTTTATTTCAATCTGACGGACGCGCTTTAGTAATTCACTTGTTTCCATTCTTTTAAGATTAATCTTTTAACAACGTATAAGCCCTTTTCGCTATAACAGGCGAGCCGAAACACTCCGGCTCATTAGGGCACTTCTACCTTGTTCAGAATCTTACTTACGATTTCGTCAGACGTTACGTTAGTCGCTTCTGCTTCGTACGTCAATCCGATACGGTGGCGAAGCACATCGTGCGAAACAGCACGGACATCTTCCGGAATCACATAACCACGACGCTTGATAAATGCGTAGCTACGTGCCGCCAAAGCCAAGTTGATAGATGCACGCGGAGAACCGCCAAAGCCTATCAGACCTTTCAAATCTTTCAAATCGTATTTCTCCGGATAGCGGGTTGCAAATACGATATCGGCAATATACTGCTCGATTTTTTCGTCCAAATAAACTTGATGTACCACCTTACGGGCTTCGATAATATCTTCCGCTCTCAGAATCGGACGGATTTCTATCTTCTCGCCTGATATATTCTGACGGATAATCTTTTTCTCTTCTTCCAATTTCGGATAGTCGATAAGCACTTTCAGCATGAAACGGTCGACTTGCGCTTCAGGAAGCGGATAAGTACCTTCTTGTTCTATCGGGTTTTGAGTAGCCATTACCAAGAATGGTTCAGGCAGGCGGAAGGTTTCTTTACTCAAGGTTACCTGACGTTCTTGCATGGCTTCAAGCAAAGCACTCTGCACTTTCGCAGGGGCACGGTTAATTTCATCCGCCAATACAAAATTAGCGAAGATAGGCCCTTTTCGAGTAATAAACTGTTCGTCTTTCTGACTGTATATCATCGTACCGAGAACATCGGCAGGAAGTAAGTCGGGGGTAAACTGTATACGACTGTATTTTGCGTCAATCAAAGAAGCCAGCGTTTTGATTGCCAAAGTCTTTGCCAATCCGGGAACACCTTCCAAGAGGATATGACCGTCGGACAACAGACCGATTAATAATGATTCTATAAGATGTTTCTGACCGACGATAACTTGATCCATACCGGTCATCAGATTTGTAACAAACGCACTCTGACGTTCAATGCGTTCATTTAGCTCACGAATGTCAATAGCTTCAGCCATAATTTTTTTTATTATTTAATTTTTCTATTTCAATTAATGGAGCATCCGCATTTTTTATCAGACTCTTTAGCGTAAGAAATCGGACGAATGCAGACATCCCTATTTTATTACTCAAACGATGCGTCAAAAAGTTTTTTAACGCACCCCAAAATTAAAGGATTCGATTAACAGACACAACAAATATTTATTAAAAAATACAGATTGAGGTACAGATTTAAACCTAATTGGGCTAAAGAAATTTAATTTGAGGGTCTTTCCACGCTTTTTGCCCTTTTCGGCACAAGAACGGGAATGCGAATGGTTGTCCCGACAGGTACATTATTAGGATTTTTAATAATTTGTTTATTGTACCTCGCCAAATAAGGCCACAATTTTTTATTGCCGTAAAATTTCAAAGAAATTCTGGCAAGACTTTCTCCCGAACGGAGTGTATAAGTGGTTTTCGTTCCTGTCATGTCATATTCTACCGTGTCGGACAAATTTTCTTTACGGATTGAAATTTCTTCCTTTGCTGTTTTTCCTTTTTCATCCGTTTTTGTAACAGATTTTTTACTTACCGAATCAGTCCGGACGGCAACGGTTACAACCGGAGCAAGCATCACAGAATCGGGCTTATCAGAAGATATTGTCTCTGCCGGTTTTTGATTTTCAAAATAACAATGTAACATTGATTCGGGAATATATCTGCGCCCAGAGCCCAACATCCACGCTACAATTCCGCCAACCAATACACCTAACAGTAAAATAGCAGAAATCATGCACCACGGCAAGCGCATAACAATATTTTTTCCCATGCGAGACGGAGCCTCAGACACAGGCTCAGACTGAAGGACGCTATTCGATGTGTTTTCGGCAGATGGAACATCCTGTTCCTCAACCGTATTTTCTTCGTTCTCTGAAGACTCCGGCATGTCGCTGAAATGAACATCGTCTTTCAGAAGAACAGTTTCGAAATGTGCGAAAGGCTTATTCACAGCATCTCGGACCGATGCTTCGGGAATGAATGAAACTTTTGTATATTCTTTTATCTGTATACGCTCACCCGTATTGACATCCACGCTTTCGCGAGCGTTCACCTCAATCAGTTTAAAAGTACCTAATCCTTTGATTTTTACATATCTGTCTCGAACTAAGGCTTCTTCTATCAGAGTGAAAAAAGCCTTGACAAACGCTTCTGCATCTGCCGGTTCCATTTGATGATGTTCAATCAAAAAATCAATTAAATCCTGTCGGATGGTTTTGTCAGTCATCAGAAGTATTACTCTTTAGCTTTTCTTTTAACGTCAAGTTGGGTTTGAAACAAAGGTTTAACTTGGGCGGAACCAAGAAACGCTGCTTGGTCAACGGATTCACAGAAATACGCTCCATTTTTTTCTTCACTTCAAAGGTGCCGAAATTCTGGATTGTTACGTTCTTCCCTTCTTGCAAGTCTTGTATTATACATGCGATAAGAGAATCTGTCACGGTTGTCGCATCTTTTACCGTATAGCCCAAGCGGCGCGATAGTTCACTGATAAATTCTTTATTATTCATAATCCGTACAAACATTATAATATAGTGGCATACAAATCAAAATCGTCTGCGTCGTTGATTTTTGCTGTATAAAACTCACCTATTTTCAATGCCTGTCCTTCATCCTTCACCAACACTTCGGGATCTACCTCAGGCGAGTCGAATTCGGTTCTGCCCACGTAATACTCTCCCTCCTTGCGGTCGATGATAATTTTAAATGTCTTGCCTATCTTGGCGTGGCTCAGCTCAGCCGAAATCTCTTGCTGGATAGCCATCAGTTCATCCAAACGCTGCTGTTTCACCTCGTCAGGGATATTATCCTCGTATTTATCTGCCGAGTATGTTCCTTCTTCTTCCGAATAGGCAAAAGCCCCCATGCGGTCGAAACGAACTTTACGGACAAAGTCTTTCAGTTCCTCGAAATCCTGCTCCGTTTCGCCCGGAAATCCCACCATCAGCGTAGTTCTCAGATGAATGCCGGGCACTTCTTTACGGAACTGCTCAATCAGTTCATAAGTCTCGGCTTTGCTGACATGGCGACGCATCCGCTGCAACATGTTATCGCTGATATGCTGCAAAGCAATATCCATGTATTTACAAACGTTGTCATGTTCGCGCATCACACGGAACAATTCTTTCGGGAAGCGGGCAGGATAAGCATAATGCAAACGAATCCACTCAACGCCCGGTATCTGAGCCATGCGCTCAATCAGTTCAGGGAGCATTTGCTTTTTATACAAATCGACTCCGTAATAAGTCAATTCCTGAGCGATGACCTGAAACTCTTTTACCCCTTCGGATACCAACATACGGACTTCATCTAAAATCTCCTCCATCGGACGAGACACATGCTTGCCTGTAATGATGGGAATAGCGCAATAGGCACACTGGCGGTCGCATCCTTCCGAAATCTTCAAATAAGCATAGTGGGCAGGCGTAGTAAGATGACGCTCGATAGCAAACTCAGAGTGATAGCTTTTCCCCAAATCGGAAAGCAAGTCATTCCAATTAAATTTTCCATAAAACTTATCTACTTGCGGAATCTCTACCTGCAGTTCTTTCAGATAACGTTCAGAAAGACACCCCATCACATAAAGTTTTTTCAGGCGTCCCTCTTCCTTAGCCTGACAAAACTCCAGAATCATGTTAATCGACTCTTCTTTTGCATCCCCGATAAATCCGCACGTATTGATAACGGCTATTTCTCCTTTGGGATTGTCACTGTCATGGGTAACCTTATAGCCGCTCGCCTCCAACTGACGCATCAGTTTCTCCGAGTCTACCAGATTTTTAGAGCACCCTAAGGTTATGATATCTATCGTATTTTTTTTCATTTATTAGCTGTTGTTCCAAACAATGAATCCACAAACTCCCGGCGACGGAAAATTTGCAAATCTTCTATACCTTCACCTAACCCGATATATTTTACCGGGATTTTAAATTGGTCGGAAATTCCGATAACCACTCCTCCCTTAGCTGTTCCGTCTAATTTAGTAATCGCCATCGCATTGACTTCTGTTGCCAAAGTAAATTGCTTAGCCTGTTCAAAGGCATTCTGACCGGTTGATCCATCAAGCACCAAAAGCACTTCATGAGGAGCGTCGGGAATGACTTTCTGCATTACGTTTTTTATCTTGGTCAGCTCGTTCATCAAACCGATTTTATTATGCAAACGTCCTGCCGTATCAATAATCACCACATCCGCATTATTTGCCACAGCCGAGCTTAATGTATCAAAAGCAACCGAAGCCGGGTCGGCACCCATTTTTTGCTTGACAACCGGGACTCCTACACGCTCGCCCCAAATAACCAGCTGTTCAACTGCAGCTGCACGGAACGTATCGGCAGCTCCCAGATAAACCGATTTTCCTGCTTTTTTAAATTGATAAGCCAATTTACCGATAGTGGTGGTTTTACCTACTCCGTTCACCCCTACTACCATGATAACATAAGGCTTCTTGCCCGACGGAACGCTGAAATCGTCTGCATCTACCGTATTATTTTCAGTAAGCAGAGTAGCTATTTCTTCACGAAGAATATTATTCAATTCATTCGTATCAACATATTTATCCTTGGCTACACGCGCCTCAATACGTTTGATAATATTCAATGTGGTCTCCACACCCACATCCGAAGTAATCAAAACTTCCTCCAGATTATCCAGCACCTCGTCGTCTACCTTCGATTTCCCGGCAATGGCACGGGCTATTTTACCGAATACGCTCTCTTTGGTTTTAGATAATCCTTTGTCTAAAGTCTCTTTCTTTTCCTTCGAGAAAAAACTAAAAAATCCCATACAATCTGTATTTATTATCTGTTTCAGATACAAAGATATACGAAATATTGAAGACATACAAAAAAAGTTCCTCTCATTCTAAACATGAAAGGAACTTTTTATTGATTTGTTCTCAATGCGTAATTATTTCTTCAGATGTTCCTGTACTTTTTCGTTAGGAATCATTTGTTCATCAAAAATGTAAGCACCGGTTTTCGGAGACTTAACCATTTTGATAACTTTTGTATAAGAACGACCTTCTTTACCTGTTTGAAGGGTTGCGACTGTTTTCTTTGCCATGGTCTGTTATTATTTAATTTCTTTATGAACTGTTACTCTCTTCAAAATAGGATTGTACTTTTTCAATTCCAATCTTTCTGTGGTATTTTTTCTGTTTTTAGTTGTAATGTAACGAGAAGTTCCCGGCATACCACTATCCTTCATTTCAGTGCATTCAAGGATTACCTGTACTCTATTACCCTTAGCTTTCTTCGCCATAGTCTTTCTCTCCTTTTAATTAACCAATAACTTTGATACTTTTCCAATCGCAATAACCTTTTTCAACTGCTTCTGTCAGCGCTGCATCAAGGCCTTTCTTGTTAATAGTACGCAAACCGTTAGCGCTAATCTTCAGACTAATCCAACAGTCTTGCTCTACATAATAAAATTTCTTTGTAAACAAGTTCACATCGAACGTTCTTTTAGTTCTTCTTTTTGAGTGTGAAACATTGTTGCCATTCAAGGCTTTCTTTCCGGTAATTTGACAAATTTTTGACATTTCTATCTAAGTTTTTATAGTTTTATTCATGCTTCTTTCAAACGGAGTGCAAAGTAAGCGATTTTATTTTATATACACAAACTTTTTGCCAACATTTTAGCTTTTACGCCTCATTCTCTTGCTCTTGACACAGTTCTAAGAGTAATTGAAGGGCTTTTTTCGTTGCAGCTTGGATATTTTTCTCACGTCCGTCGTCTTCCGTAAGTTTCGCTGTAATCACTTTCGACTTATTGCCTGCTGCCACCCAGATTGTACCTACGGGCTTGTCGGGAGTACCTCCTGCCGGACCTGCTATACCCGATGTGGCAATGGCATAATCGGTACTCAATGTCTGCATGGCTCCGTAAACCATTTCTGTTACAGTTTCCTCGCTCACAGCGCCATGTGCTTCTAACGTTTCTGTTTTCACATGAAGCAGGTTTTCCTTCACTTCGTTCGCATAAGCGATGATTCCCCCTTTATAAAAGCGGGAACTGCCCGGTATGGCTGTGATAATGGCTGCCACGTTTCCTGCCGTGCAGCTTTCGGCGGTAGCCAGAGTAAAACCTTCTCTCCAGAATATTTCACTAATCTCTTTACTTAATGTTTTGGTTTCTACTGACATAAACTCTTTATTTTAATGTATTACTTTATTGTTACCCGTGAGTATGCGGGCTTATCTATCGAACAAAAATCTTTATCCAAGAACTTATAATAACCGGTAATGGCTATCATGGCGGCATTATCCGTAGTATAACCGAACTTCGGGATATAGATGTTCCAACCATACTTTGCCGCATGTTCGCGGAAGGCATTGCGCAATCCGTTATTCGCCGAAACTCCCCCGGCCACTGCCACTTCGTTGATTCCCGTATCTTTTACCACCTTGCGCAGTTTATCCATCAAGATGTCCACAATGGTTTTTTCCAGCGAGGCAGCAAGGTCTGTCTTATGATGTTCTATGAAATCAGGGTCTTCTTTCAGCCAGTTGCGTAATGAATACAGGAATGATGTTTTCAAGCCACTGAAACTGTAATCATAACCGGCAATGTGAGGTTTGCTGAATGTAAACGCATTCGGATTACCCTGACGGGCAAGTTTATCGATTATCGGACCTCCCGGATACCCCAGTCCCATCACCTTCGAACATTTGTCGATGGCTTCTCCTGCCGCGTCGTCTATCGTCTGACCCAGCACTTCCATCTCGTTATAAGCATTTACACGGATTATTTGGGAATTTCCGCCCGATACCAGCAGGCAGATAAAAGGATATTGGGGATGAGCCGACTCTACATCGGGTTCTTTTATGAAATGAGCCAATACATGGCCTTGCAAGTGATTTACTTCTACCATCGGGATGCCTAACGAACGCGCCAACCCTTTAGCAAAGGAAACGCCGACCAGCAGAGACCCCATCAGCCCCGGACCTCTGGTAAAAGCTACGGCACTCAGTTCTTCTTTCGTCACCCCGGCACGCTTCAAAGCCTCGTGTACCACAGGCACGATATTCTGCTGGTGGGCACGCGAAGCCAATTCGGGCACCACTCCCCCGTATGCCTCATGAACGGCTTGGCTGGCTATGACGCTCGACAGCAATACGCCGTTTTTAATCACGGCAGCCGAGGTGTCGTCGCACGATGACTCTATGCCTAATATAATCGTATCCATTTTCTTCTATTATATATATTAATGTGTTAATATCTTGAGACCATGCTCCGTCATTACGAAAGTATGCTCCCATTGTGCCGACGGAAGTTCGTCTTCGGTCACTACCGTCCAGCCATCTTCTTCATCAATAAAGACTTCCCAAGTACCCATATTTATCATCGGCTCGATGGTAAACACCATTCCCGGAACCAGCAACATACCGGTACCTTTCTTTCCGAAGTGTTCCACATCCGGTTCTTCGTGAAACTCCACACCTACGCCGTGACCGCACAAATCGCGTACCACCGAAAACCCGTTTTTCTTGGCATGTTTCTCAATGGCATGACCGATGTCGCCCACAAAACCGTAAGGGCGGGCGGCTTCCATCCCGATTTCCAAGCACTCTTTCGCCACACGCACCAGCTTCTCCTTTTCCGGAGTAGTCTTGCCGATAACAAACATGCGAGAAGCGTCGGCATAATAACCGTCCAATATCGTGGTACAGTCTACATTTATTATATCGCCTTCTTCCAAAATCTCCTCCTCGCTCGGTATTCCGTGGCAAACCACTTCGTTAATCGAGGTACAGCAACTCTTGGGGAACCCCTCATAACCTAACGTAGCGGGAATCGCCCCGTGGCTTACCGTATAATCGTAAACCAGCTTGTCGATGTCCGCCGTACTCATTCCGGCATGGATTTCTTTTTCAATCAAATCCAAAACTCCGGTATTGATAATCCCGCTCCGGCGGATGCCTTCTATCTGTTCGGGAGTCTTAATCAATTCGCGTGTAGGAACCAGATGCCCCCTATCCTGATAGAAAAGCACCTTCTTATCTAATTCTGTCAATTCCGCACCTTTTGGAACTTTCCAGTTTTTTTTATTCCTCCTCATGACTTTTGTTCACTAATAAAATCACGCAAAGTTAACAGAAAAAACGGAAAACCTCATACATTTCAACAAAAAACTCGCTCCGCCTTTGCGACGTGACGAACGATGGTTCGGATTCGATTTGCCGGGTTTGAAAATTCTACCGCTAAGGCCAAGCATTTCTACCCGTAACGTTACCAAGTCTTACCCATAGAAACAAGCAATTCTTGCGGTAGAATTTCCGAGTCTGAGAGCGTCAAGATAAAGACTTGATTCAAAAGGCTTTGCGATAATAGGTTTTTGCATCTGCTCCGTTTGCCGACTCTGCGAAAAGAATTACTTGCGAATCCAAATGGAATTGACCTTACGGCGAATTGCCCAAACGTTCAGACACGATACGAGTAAGAACAGAATGCCGCCCGCCACGCACGAGGACAGTAGCGAACTTGGGGGCAAATCCGGAAAGATTTTTCCGATAACATCGAGGTACACCGAGCGAATCGCCACAACCGCTGCCATACTCAGAACGAAAACCAGCAGGTTCAGCCCGATGCTCATCGCTTGGTAAGGACGAGCCACGCGCGAAGGACTGTATCCGATGAGCAGGAGGTTTTCTAACTTTACGGTATTCTTCTGTAAAAGCAAATAGATACTGAGCATCAGGATATAGAAAGAAAGAATACTTATCAGCAGACCTACGGATAACACGATGCTTACGATTACTTTTAAGAACCAAGCCGTTTTTCCGGAGTCTAACTTATCGCCTTCGGTTTCATAACCATTGTCTTTAAAGTATTGGGCAATACGCTCATCGGTCGGATTATCGACTTCCACAATCAAACGTGAGGGACGGTTTGTTTCGTTATCCCCATACGTGCGGTTCGCCCACAGCATGAAGTCTTCAGGCACAAGAATGGTATTCAGGCGGTTTGAGAATCCCACGATGCGTCCTTTCATGGCTTTTACCTGCCCGCGTCCGCTTATACGGATGTCGAGCGACATCATCCCCATCACCCCTTCGGATAACTGCGGAAGATTCCGGCTTTGGGCAAATCCGAAGTTATAAAGATTCAAATAATTGCGCGGGATGATAATCGGAATTTCTTCCTGCCCTTCTTTAAACGTCCAATCGTTTAACTTCACATCGACAAAGCGGTTTGGAACAGACTCAAAAAACATAGCCGTAGACAGTTGCATACCTTGTACACCCAGTCCGCCGTACACCTTAAACCGTGCAGGCGTGAAAGTTCCCACGGCTTTCGTGAAGGGTTGTTCTTCCATATCGGCAATGTCCCCCTCCGAGAAGGTGCTGCTCTTCCCCACCACCGAGCCTAACGTACTGACTTTCTTGCTTACCACCAAGTAATCTTTCTTCATGAAACTGTCGCCCTGTGTGAATACAGGCAACACATCACCATAAAACTGTACGCTAAGCAACACGATAACCATTCCGCAGAGATTGGCAAAAAAGAATCCCGCCAACTGTGCCGCACTGATATGCTGTTTCAGTAATTTCCAAACCATAGTTACAAAGAAATAATTCTGTCATAATTTAGCGGGAGGTGTTTGCCGATAGACGTAACCACGATTCCCGCCCCTTGTTTTTTAGTTTCTTCGATAAGAATTTCACTCATAATCCGACTGTTCCCATCGTCAAGGTGGCTGATCGGTTCGTCTAAAAAGATGAAATCAAAAGGCTGGCACAATGCGCGGATAAAGGCTACCCGCTGTTGCTGCCCGAATGACATTTTATCTATCCTTTCATTCCACTTATCGGAAATTCCCAATGCCTCAAACCACTGTCTGATTTGCTTCTTATCGGCATAGCCGGTAAGGGTATTTTTCAACTGGACGTTCTCCCACGCAGTCAGTTCACCAAACAAACGAAGTTCCTGAAAGAGCATACTTATCGAACGTTTGCGGACAGCAACCCACTGGGACACCGAATAGTTGCGTATATTTTCTCCGTCGAAACAAATAATTCCCTGATAATCGCGGCGGTATCCGTAGATAAAGCTGCACAAAGAAGACTTTCCCGTCCCCGAAGCAGCCTCAATCAGGTAAGTCTTTCCGCGCTGTAAGGCTACCTGTTTATGCCAAATATCCGAAACGATGCTGTCTCGTCCGGCAAACACTTCCGGCAATGTTTGTTGTAATTCAATCGTATTCACTCTAATTACGTCTTAAAAACCTACTATTTGCACTAATTGTTGCAATACATTAACCTGCTTGTCTTTCATCACCCATTCGATATGGATGTTCTTTCCATCGGGCGATTCTGCCGTGAGATATCCCAGACCTCCCGTCATTCCGGCAAAATTCACTGCGCCAAAGAAACGTTTTCCGGTCACTCCGCCTCCCCATTCAGTATCACGCAACGACCATCCCAAAGGTTTCTTTCCTACCAGTTGGTCGTTGTTTGTCAGATAAAAGCGATTGTCTTTCACCCCGAACCAGAGAGCCATCGGACCTTTTCCCAAATTCAGCATCGCAGCATCGACAGCCCGAAACTCGTATGCATCTTGACCTTTATTAAGTAACTTTACCTGTCCTCCACTCATTGCAACCAATGGTTTAAGTGCTTCGAATGTTTGAAGGAAATCGCGGTTTACTACATCAGCATACATTATGAAGTCACGACTGCGCAAAGGATTCGGGAAAGCGATTGTTACATCGCCTTTCACCGCATTGAAGATTGCAGCAAAATCAAGCGGAATCATTGATGTTTTGAACTGGCGGCGCATCGTAGGGTTTTCGTTCAGCAGGCTGAAGATTTGCCCGCCATCGATGTTCATTGCCATCCACACTCCCGTATTTGAAGAAAATGTATCCAGATAATGTCCTTTCAAGACTGAGCAAGCCTTTAATTGTTTCTCCAGCAAATCATTCATCACCCCGTCTGTTATTACAGGAATAATGTCTGCCACTGCCTTTCCGTTTTCAAAGCTCAATGTAGCCAACGCCTTCACGTCTTTCAGTTTCAATTCTGCCGAGACTCCCATTGTCAGCGGGGTAACATATTCAGACGGAAGCAACTCCAGCGAAGCAAGCGTAACGATATCGCCTTTTGATTCCATCATCTTTTGATAATCGGGAGTCGACGCAAACCCTTCCCCTTTTTTTTGGCGCAACAGTCTTTCTGCCTGATATTGCAAGTCTTTCGCTTCGCCTTGCCGCAAAGGAGTCATAGCCACCAAAGCTATATCGGAATAAGCGATCAGGGTATTCCCCATCACCGTCCATATACATCCTCCGCTTTCACGCAAAGCACCGCACAGTTGTTGTTCATGGAAAGCCTCCAGCAAATCTGCAACCGCGCTCCGGCTTGACACACGTGCCAACACGCCGGCAGAGGCAGCCTGTTTCCTCACAAAAAAATAGATGTTATCTTCCAATGCGATACCGCTTTCCGAAGGGTTTTGTATGATTTTATCTACCAACTCCTGCGAACTTAAATCACTTCCCAATACGGCTTTCAGTTTCCGGGCTACGCTTTTTTCCTTTTCATCGTTCAATCCCGCCTTCTGAGAAAGCGTTTTCAGGTTGACAGAAGCCACCAATGCCGCATCGTCCGGCAAGGCTAAAACATATTTACTACCGTCGGTACACGATGCAAGCAACAGCATGAAGATTCCTACCCATATCGCAACATTATACCGTCTCATGCTAATTCTGATTAAATAAATTCATGATATGTACCGCCACCAACGCAGCCGTTTCGGTGCGCAGGCGAGATTTCCCTAAACTGATAGCTTGAAAGCCGGCAGCTTCTGCTTTCTGAACTTCTTCCGGACTGAAATCGCCTTCAGGTCCGATTAAAACCACAGCATCTTTTCCGGGGATGAGTACATCTTTCAACAGTGGTTTATCGCCTTCATAACAATGGGCAATAAACTTCTGGCCTTCGAATTTTTGCTGAATAAATTTCCCGAAATCCGTCAATTCATTCACAAGAGGCTTACGTGCTTTCAGCGATTGTTTTACTGCCGAAACCACTATCTTTTCAATGCGTTCGGTCTTGATAACCTTGCGCTCGGAAAAACGGCAGTTCACAAAACTCAGTTCATCAAACCCTATTTCAGTAGCTTTTTCTGCGAACCACTCGATTCTGTCCATATTTTTAGTGGGAGCCATTGCCAAATGAAGATGACCGTTCCACAACGGAGCTTGACCTATGGTTTCGACCACCTTCACTTGACAACGCTTGCCCGTAGCGGCAGTGATTACCGCTTTATAAAAAAATCCTTTACCGTCGGTAAGCATCACCTCATCGCCTACGCCTAAGCGCAAGACCCGCAGGCAGTGTCCTGCCTCTTCTTCCGGCAATTCTCCGTCGACGGTAATATCCGGAGTATAAAATATGTGCATATAGTTTCTTTTCTTTAATCTAACTTACGCACAAAGATAAAGGTTTTCCGCGAAAACTCACTCGTTCATTCCATTCATTTTCTTCACGGCGTTCACCCATTGTTCCAAGACATTCTTTTCTTTATCTCTCATAATGAATGTAAGCGATGAGTGTGTAGCGTCGTCAGCACTCACCGTAACATAGTCGATATACTCAGACAACATCTTAATAACCGCTCCTTCAACGCCGCGGGTCTGACTTGCCAACAGTCCTCCCCATGAGCGGAAATCAATCATCATGAAAAATAACTTGCCGTCTGCTTCTCTTGCCCACGGAGCTTTCTTCAAGGAATTTTCAGCTGAAACTTCTTTCTGATTGGTCAAATAAAACACTCCATCTTCTACTCCATAACTGATTTTCTGCAAATCCAGTATCGGTTTCCATTGTGACAAATCCTGTAAGAAATCATCATTGTTGACTTCTGCATAAAGTCCGATGGATGGAATCGAAGCATCCGAACCTATACCCAAAGCAACCTGACCGTCGATAGCGCTCACCATTTTTTCTACATCGATAGGCAATGAACCGCTTTTCAGTTTTGTGCCCAACACATTATTATTCAACAAATAAGTATACAACTCTTTTCCGTTCAGGTTGATACCCATCCACAACATTGCATCGTTCGGATACTTTTCCATGAATGTATCATCCACTTTTCCGGCATATATTTTCATTTGCTCTTTTACCATCGACTCAACAGTCTTATCGGTGTAGAAATTCTCTGCATCCATTATCATTTTCCCCTGCTCAAAACGAACGGCAACTGCCGACTTGATATTTTTTAAGTCGATTTGTTCGGGCAAACTCATTTTTACCATTGACAAGTATTGCTGCGGTAATATATCCGTTGAGGCGATAAGGGCAATATCTCCTCCTATTTCGACAAGTTTTTTAAAAGATTCGGTTTCAGCATACGTATTCTCCAACGCATTCAGCCACTCATCCGCTTTGCTTTCCAACGTTTCTACCTCTCCCGAAACTTGAGACAGAAGCACCAACAAGGTCGTTTCATTATAAGCAATCAACGACTGTTCTTCAACCGTGGTATAAGAAAAACCGGCTCCATCCTTAAAGGGCTTGCAAGCATTTTGGCTCACCAGTACATTCATAGCCTCTTCCAACTTGCTCTTGTCCGATACAGCCACAACAATTCCTGTAATATTACCTCCGGGCATTGCGAAAACATATAAATTTTCTCGCCAGTCGATACCGCTTTCAGACGGATTGGCCATGATTTTGTTGATCAGATCAACATCATTGCCAGCCATTTCATTTTTGATTGCTTTCCCGATTTCGTCTTGCAACTGCTTGGTGTCGGCTTCTGAGAGTGCGCACTTTTCAATCATCTGCCGCATATTGAAAGAAGCGACTAACGACGCATCAGCAGGAATTACGTTTACATACTGTTTCTTTTCTGTTGAGCAGGCTACTGCCAATAACGTCACGACCAATAATAAGGTCCAATTTCTAAGTTGTGTTTTCATAAAATATAGAATTTAAAGGTGCAAAATCATTCCGTCTGTTCGTCGTCCGTATCGGTCTCTTCCCTACGCTTGATTTCATCGCGCAACTGCGAAGCCGTTTCATAATCTTCGCGGCTAACCGCTTCCTCCAATGCCGTTTTCAGCATCTTCATATCAACAGAGTTCACCGTCAAGCCAAACGTTTGGTCTGACATCAAATCGCGCAACTTTTCACGTTCCAGAATATCTTCATACACATAAATCGGAAACATCTTGCGCAACGACAAAGATATGACATCAGTGGTACGGGCATCTATTTTAAATTCAGTATTGTCTGAGCGCGTAATATAAAGGTACGAATAGTACACACCATCTTTTACCTCATAAATCAAGGCTTTACGGATAAACATACCTTCTTCGTGTAAAATATCTAAAATCAAATCATGCGTAAACGGACGAGGCATACGGTAAGGCATCTGTACAACCCGAATCGCTTGAGCTTCCCAAGTTCCGATAATTAAAGCCAACCTACGGTGTGCACCCCCGATTTCTTCCAAAACAACAGCATAAGCGTCCGATGGCTTCAATACTGTTGACATATCCAAATACTTTAATTCTACTTCTTTCATTTTACTTGCTCTCCTTTTGAAGAAACTTTATTGATATGTTCATATTTATCTTTAAATACAAAAGCAAAAACCACAGCTACCACTAACGCATAAGCAGCAAATACAAACCACGCACTGCTCCAGCCTTCAACCTGAGGCAGAGAGCTGTCGAAATCGACAAAATAATTTACTACGGCTTGAGCACTCAACGTACCGACGGTAGCGCCTATACCGTTTGTCATGATAATGAACAACCCTTGCGCACTTGAGCGGATAGACAAGTCGGTCTCTTTCTCGACAAACAAAGAGCCTGAAATATTGAAGAAATCGAAAGCCACTCCATAAACCAGCATCGAAAGAATGAACATCCAGACTCCATTACCCGGATCGCCCAGTCCGAACAATCCGAAACGTAATACCCATGCCCCCATCGCTATAAGCATCACTTTCTTGATACCAAAACGACTTAAAAAGAAAGGTATCAACAAAATACAGCAAGTCTCACTAATCTGTGAAATAGAAATCAGCAAGTTGGCATGTTGTACACCAAAGGTATCGGCATATTCGGGCAGTGCATTAAAACTGGTTATGAAAGGATTGGCAAATCCGTTGGTTATCTGGAGAGACACCCCCAGCAACATGGAGAAAACGAAGAATATCGCCATTCTTTTATTTTTAAACAGCAGAAAAGCACGCAGGCCTAATGCCTCGACCAGCGATTTCTTTTCGCCGGCTTCCCGATTTACCGGGCAATCGGGCAAAGTATTAGCATAAGCTGCTAAAACTACTCCCCACGCGGCACATGTAAAGAACTGCATGTAATTATCTTGAAAACCAAGCAAATCTACCAGCCACATCGAACAAATAAATCCGATGGTTCCAAAAGTACGAATCGGAGGAAAAGATTTGATAGTATCAAGTCCGGCCTTATCAAGCGCAGTATATGCCACCGAGTTGGACAGAGCCAATGTAGGCATGTAAAAAGCCACGCTCATGGAATAAAATGCAAACAATACGGTAAGCGAAACATCATTGCCCGCCGTCAGTCCGTAATACCCCGCACCCGCCATAAACAACGCTGCCAATAAATGACTGACTCCTAACAAACGCTGAGCCGGTATCCAGCGGTCGGCAATAATGCCTAATATAGCCGGCATAAACAAAGATACAATTCCCTGCATCGCATAGAAAAGCCCAATATAATTACCCAACCCTACCCGGGCAAGATAAGTTCCCATCGAAGTCAAATAAGCTCCCCACACTGCAAATTGCAGAAAATTCATTACAATCAAACGTACTTTTATATTCATATAGCTAATACTTTTTCATTACAAGCAAGCGCACAAAACGCGCATTAAAATCTACAAAAACAAACACGCATTGTCCTTATTCCATCGGAATAATTGGTTATCAAAATCCGTATTTTTTTAATCCGACAGTTTCTAACAAACAAATATACGCAATTTTTTGAATAATGTTTCCTTATAGTATAATTTGTTTCAATAACAGAGAAGCTATTTAACGTGAGTTAGACATAATTCAAGACATAGAAAGTTGACTTTATTGACGAAACAGACGCTTCTATTGCTGAATCTTTACACGATTACCATCATCTAAACCAATCGTTATTACTTTGTTTTGGAATACAAATAGCATACATATAACAACAAAGAACCAAAGGAACGTCCTTGCCAATCAGGATGTCCTCAAAACACAGCGTGAAACCGTCAGAATCACATTGAATCTCATTTTAATGTTTCTACCTGATATACAAGGGAATTTTTCCTGCTGTTATATCAAAAAAAACACTACCGTTAGCGTTGGTCATTTCTAACGGTAGTGTTGCCCGGTTCTACCCATAGTGTCCATCGGTTCTATGGGTAGCGTTTTTCAGGCTCTGAATCATATCCGACGGGGTATGCCTTTACGCACTTTTTTTAAAGAGAAGATGGGGAGATAGAAAAAGATTCCGACGACTGACATTACCAGCCCGCCGATTGTCCCTGCAGCAAGCGGGAACCAGAAGCCTTCTTTCTCCTCTCCTATCATGAAGGGAATGAAGCCCAGCACAGTGGACACTACTGTCAGGAATATCGGAATTATCTTTACATTCCATGCTTTGGTGTAGGCACGGCGTTCGTCCAGCAGCGGGTATCGTCTGCGGATGGCGTTGTACTCGTTCAGGATGTAGATGCTGGCGTTTACCGTGATGCCGCACAGCAATATGAATGCGGCAAAACCGCCCTGATCGAAATTCAGCCCAAACAGGTAGAAGGTTAGGAACACGCCGATGTACGAAATCGGGATGACGAATATGATTGCCAGAGGCTGCTTCAGCGAGTTGAACAGGATAGCCGATATGAAAAAGATGATGGCTATCACTATCAGCAGCAACAAGTATTGCCCGGAGTTATTTTCACCCCAGTTCCAATAGTAGTCCTGTATCTCCACCGTATACCCCATCGGCAGACGCGCCTTGAGAATCTCCACATCTTTCTTCAGCAATTTTCTGCCTTGTTCCGTGGAACCGATGTACTCGTATTGCAGGCAAAGCACATACTGCTGGTTTTCTTTCGCCACCTTCTTGGGTGCCTGCTCCTTAGCCACGACTGCGAAATCGGACAGTTTATAGGATTTCCCGTTAATTACGAAGGGCACTTCCATCAGGCTCCACACGTCGTAATCCGTACTCTGGCGCGAAGAAAGCCGGAGGTACTCCAAACGGTTTTCGTAAACGATAGTCCCCACTGCCTGCCCGTGCATGAAAACGGGCTGAAGCACGGCGAACAGCTCTTCCGCCGTGAGATTCTCCTTTGCCATACGTTCCTTGTCGAACTGCAGGAAAAACTCGCTGTAATCATCTTTCCAGTAAGAAAATTCGGAGTTGACCGTCACCTCTTTGATACGGCGGTGGGCAAGCAGGAGCTTCTTCATCTCGTCCGCCCAATGATTCAGTTCGTCGTAATTGTAGCCATACATCTTTACCCGGAAACTGCCGGCAGACTCGCGGACGTCGTTGCTGAATCCCTGATCCTGCAACCCGTACACGCTCCAGCTTCCGCCGCCCAGCGTCAGTGCCTTGCTTATGATATTCGATTTCAATACGTAGGGGAAACCGCTGTGCTGGTGCTCCTTCTTGAAAAAGATCTGGATGGAAGCATGACGGGCATCGTATATGGATGTTTGGAACTGTCTGATCTCCTTAAACTCACTCAGAAAAGTCTCCATCCTTTTTACCAGCGTGTTCATCTGCTCCAGCGTGCTTCCGTTGGGCAACGTGGCGTTTACCGACAGCACCACTTCACTCTCGTCGCGCCCGAAATAGCTGCCGTTATATACTTTCTCCACGAACAGGCGCAGGGTTCCGCCCAATGCCTTGTCGACTACCGGCTTCACGTCCTCGCGGTAAGTGGCATTGTCGAACACCTTGTTATACAGTTCCGCCCATCGGCCTTTCGCTTCCGCCTGCTCAATCTTTTCGGGAAGCATTAATCTGACCGATTACGATAAATCTCCCATAGGGCTTTCCGTATTCTCCGTCAATGGATGGCAAGTCATAGGAGAAGGTGTCCGAAAGAACAGAACTATGGCACATTTCAATAATATTGAACCCGCTATAATATATATGCCGGTAAAATTAGGCAGCGAAATACAACCCGCAGGCTATCCTTTTATGCTTACCCCAAACGGTCAGGTTGAAGAATTTGTTCCGGACACGGCTAACTGTGAAGAAGTGGTACTCAGCCGGAAAATGGCTTTGATACCGAGAGTTGCTGCGTGGGGATATTCACAGATAGGGGCACGGATAGAAGGCGATAACAACATAAAGTTTTCTAATCCCAAACTTATGGCAGAAATAAAAGACACCATAGACTATACGTTCCAAGTATGGGAAAGCAATTACACAGATCCTGTGCGATACATAAGATATGTACCTCCCACAGGCATATTGCAAGTTGCAGAAATCAAACTATATGAAGACACTTCGCTTGAAAAAGAAATACGCATGAAACCCGTCACGCTTCTCCCTTATATTGAACATGTTACAGATGGAGACATATTATCTTTCTTATACCTGACTTCGGAAGGCATCATAGAACCTTTGGTGTTTGCTCTTGAAAGACCGCAATCGATAAGAAGTATTTATTACGTCACGAGAACCGACGACAACTATGTATGGGAAGGAGATGTATATGAGTTGTTATATCAAGACGGACCTGACGGATGGAAATCATTAGGGACAAAAGCCGCTACATCCAAGCATATAACATTCAATGCGCCAAAAAATGCTTTACTGTGGTTGCGGGATAAGACCAAAGGAAGAGAAGAGCAGGTTTTCATCTATAAACATAACAGACAATGGTTCAACTCTGATTTCAAATAGTAACCTATCAAAGCCTGCTTAAACGCTGTACAAATCCATAAAAATGTATACAATTTTTATCTTAAAAACAAGCAACTCCTCCTGATAAGCAAGCTGAAAAATCGTCATCTTAGAACCGTTTAAATTTTCCGATAAAGTAAAACAGGCTCTCAACGTATCAAAAAATTCTATAGGTAGCGTTAAGGGGTTTATCGAATAGAAGTATGGAACGCAAGCGGTAGCGCTGAATGACGCAAGCGGTAGCGTTTTGCCACCGAAAAACATAAAAAAAGCCAACCGACTCCTGACGAATCGGTTGGCTGAGCGATGTGATGTATTTCTATAAATGATTATTTCAAAAGTTCGCCCAATTTGGCATCCAATTCTTCTCCACGCAAATTGCGGGCTACGATTTTGCCTTGTCCGTCTACCAGCACCGTTGCCGGGATTGAACGGACGCCGTACAAGCCTGCACCTGCACTCTTCCATCCCTTCAAGTCAGACATCTGCGGCCATGTAATGTTCAAATCCTTAATTGCTTTCTTCCAGCTTTCAAGATTGCTGTCTAACGAAACACCTACGATTTCAAGTCCTTTTGCCTTGTACTTGGCATAAGCGGCTACCACATTGGGCATCTCCATGCGGCAAGGACCGCACCAGCTTGCCCAAAAATCAATCAAGGTATATTTGTTCTTGGCAACGTAGTCAGAAAGTTTAATTTCTTTACCATCGGGAGTAGGCATGGCGAAATCGATGTAATTCTGCCCTACGGATGTTTTTACCACCGTTTCCACGTATTCTTTCAAGGCTGCAAGGTCTTTATCGGCTGCATATCCGGCAGGAACTTGAGCCAACAGCGGCTGAACCTTCACGGCATCGAAAGCATAACCGAACGAAGCCAACAGATGAACGCCAACGGGGTTGGTTACGTTATCGGATATCGTAGTAAACATCTTATCCATGTTTTCGGTATCCATCTTGTCGAGCACTTGGCTCATCGAGTCGCGCTGTGCCTTAGTCAGCGTAGAGTCCATCTTCATCATTTGCTCCCAGATGGTATTCATTTCCTGTCTTGAAGCCATGTAATCGTCCATAATCTTCTGGAAAAGGTCGTTATACGAAGTACCCGATACGCGGCTTGCTTCCGGATTCAGCGCCACATTGATCGTTCCGTTTTCAGAAAAGAAAGTAGCAACCATGCGGCTATTATCCGTGGCATAAGTCACATAACGTACTTTAATCAATGAATCGGGTGTACAAGTAAATTCGAATGTTCCGTTTTTCACTTCCACCGAGTCTGCCGGAACGAGGTTTCCGTCTACGAAGTCTTGCAGGTAAACATATTCTCCATCGGCAACTCCTTCTGCTGTTCCTTTGACAGTATACCCCGTCTGATTCTGACAAGCAGCCAGCGACATTAATCCCGCTACTGCCATTAACACTGTTTTTTTCATTGCTTTTATCTATTAAAAATTACATTTAGCGAATATTTCATTTCGCGAACAAATATAACGCTTTCAGATGAAACAAAAAAAAGATTACAGAAAGTTTAGAAACTGTTTTGAATTTCTCCAAAAAGTTTTTCTCGTCTTGATGCATTCGTTTTCGTGTGTGCTTTGAGCGATTTTTTAGTCCTTTCCGCTTCTGTTCTTCGTCAGATAGCCCGCTATCTTCCTCATCACAGAAGCGAAAATGCCTCAAAAACTCATCCCAAATCATCGCACGATAAATTCAAAACAGTTTCTTAGAGCCTATTAAATTTTGCTCTTACTTTCTTTCCGGCGATTCAATCAGGGGAAGAAGCGAACAAACGAGGTAGGCGGTGCGGAACACGCCGTCGGGAACTCCGACGCAGGCGAGAAGGTGCGTATAATCTAATGCAGAAAAGAACAGGGTGACAAAAAACAACGTGACGAAAAAGGTGGGGCGGCGGACAAAAAGGCAGGACATGCCGCGAACGATGTCTTTGTCCGAGCGATAATAATCGGCTACGCAGGCATAGACTATCGCCATCAGCGACATGCCTAAAGAGATGACACACCATATCCCTTTCGCCAGCGGAGAATCTTCTAACGTACCGATGACATTGCGCACGATTCCCCACGGCCCCCACGCCAGCACTCCGCAGGCGGCAGCGTAGATACCTCCCACCACCAGCGCCATCCATAGTCCGCGCCGCTCTTTACGGAAAAGACTGTGCTTGCCCGAACAGACTCTCCACAGCGACTGCCCCAAGCCGGAATCTGCCCAAAGTCCGGCCCCGAAGAAAAGAATCAATGCCGGAAGCAGTACGGGCGAGTGCAGATAGTTGTCGGCAAGGCTGCGGAGCGCCCACCGGAGCCCTTCCGGACTCAGCAGATTCTGAACGCCCTGCCAGTCGTAAATGCTTCCAATCCACGATACGAAAAGCACAGCCAGCGTAAGCAGCATATAGCATGAGGCAAGTCGGATAAAACCTTTAGTCTTCATCGGGTTCCAGATTATCTATATCCAAAATGCGGAGTTCGAAAGCCCGCGTTACAAGACGGCAGGCATTTACACCGGTACGCTCATCGGGACGGAACAGACGGTTTACCAAGTCGTTCTGCCGTTTCTCAATCGACTTCACTCCGAAAGGCATTGCCTTCAGATTGGTTATCATTTCTTTCGTATACCCCAAAGCCAAATGACGCAGCAAGCGTTCATCGTATTCGTCGATGTCGTACTCGATGATGGCTTCCTGTCGACGCTGTTCTGTCTCCACCGCTTGCTTGAAACGCTCTACTATCTTCTCCAATATCGGATAATTGAAGACCAGTTTCTTGCCGTCCATTACCGCCTGCACATCGGTTGCCGTCAGCAGCTCACCGGTTTTCAGTATGATTCCGTCGGCACCTGCATTCAGTGCATCTACCCACAGCTTTTCGTTCAGAATCTCCCCGGTAAATATCAGCACTTTCAGTTCCGGGCGTTCGCGGTGCAAACGGGCACAAATGTCTACGCCGATGGTAGTGGAACCTCCCAGACCTAAGTCAAGCAACACCAAATCGGGCGTACAGGTTTGGAGCAACGTCCAAAAGTCGGCTTCGGTCATAGCCGTACCTATCACTTCGGCATTGGGTATCTCATGGCGAAAAATCTCCTCCGTTCCTTTCAGCTCTAACTTAACGTCTTCTACTATGATTACTTTAAACTTCTTTTCCATATCTATAAACATCTGATTAAATTCGTTTCTGACTGAGCGGGACTGTGAACCATACGGTAAAGCCCTCCCCTGTTGCCAGCGAAGCATTGATGCGGCATCCGCGACGTCCGGCATAATCGTCATGCTCGCGGATAATTTGTTTGCATACCAAGTATTCCGTCCCTACAAGTGTACCACTGCTACCCGCCGGACACATACGCGATTTATCGGGATAAAACAAAGCGTTCAGGGTTTCTTGCGTATAGACACGTCGGCAGTCTGTAAAATCAAAACGGGCAAATCCGTTCTCGTTCCGTACCGAAAGTTTCAGTTTGCCCGGATGAGCATATCGCACTGCCTCCTCAAGCAAATTGGCAAGAAGGAAGCGTAATAAGACTTCGTCTCCAATTACCGTCAGCGATTCACAGTCGACTTCCATTTGTATCTCTACCTGCTGTTTCCGTATCAGTTTCTTCAGATACTTCCCGGCATACTCCGCCAAGCCCTGCACCTTTACTTCCGAACGGCGGAAAGTTACATCATCTAACTGGCGTGCCGCACAAGCGGTAAGCAGTGTGAATACATCTTTATAATAGCCAACCAATTCTGCCATCGCTTCAAGCTGGGTATCTGTTTCCGCTTCCGGAAGTCCGTCGTCCATCCGCTCCAATATCTGCTTGATGCGATTCGGATAATACATTGTTTCGTGTTTGATGGTAGACAAACAGTTGTCAAGCACCATATTCTGAACATGGAGTTGGTTTTCTTCGAATCGGGAGCGCCGCGCATCGTCTTCCGCCAACTCAATGTCGCTGTACTTACGCCGCACCTGAATAATGGTATGATATAACACAACACTCAGATAACCCGTTACCAGCTCTACCGCCAAACGGTCTTCTTCACGGGTAAACGGACGGAAAAGGTTCAGAGCCAGTACGCCGATGCTTCGTTTTTCATCTCCCGACTCTATCCACAACGGCAGGCAACTCCATCCGATATTCTCCGTCCATTGCGGAATTTGTTTGTCGAAACATTGCTGAACAGAATCGGCAGGCTCACTTTGGTTTTCTTTTTCCGGGAAACAATAAGTATAGCGCAGGGAGTGAGATTCATCGTCATACGCTGCCAAGACCATATTATCGATAGGAACCAACTCTTTCAGTTCGCCGAATATACCGGTCAACTGTTCAGGACGTATAGCCAACTCACCTTTCTCACTCCAAGCTGCCGAAGCGGAAAATATGGCTCGGTTTATGGCGAATACCTGCTCCATATTATAGCGGTAATACAGTCGCCTGCGCACGTAAAGTACATAATACGCCGAAAGACACGCCAACACCGAAAGAATAAACACTACTAAAGCAATCCATTTATTATTTGCCGATTGCTGCATCTGGAGGCAATATTCTTCCAACGAGGTGTCTTTGCTTAATTTCTTATATAGTACAGTATAGGCATTGTTATTATAACGATAAACACGAAAATCTTTTACTGCCAGTGCTGCAACAGCGGCTTCGTTTCTTACATCGAGCAGTATGTAGTAATCGGTAACAAAACCTTGAGCCAGCCATGTTTGTTCTGCCGGTTCACTTTTACTGTATAAGCTGAGCATGGGAGTGCGACTGCCTGAGTAATGAGCGTGATGCGTATTCATATAATGGAATACACTGTCTGCCAGCATCAATGCCTCCTGATAACGCCCATTTACATTGCAGTCGTAAACTAAATTAGCGTAATTATTGGCTTTTACCAGCAAGCTGTCGTACTCCATTACAGGGGCAGCCGCAGTCTTGTCTCCCGCCTGACCGGAACAGGCTGTACCCATCCACGAGAACAGAAACAGCAGTCCCACGCCTATGCTTTTGCGGATTCCTTTAGGCAAGCGGAAATAAAAGCGGCTGCCTTTTCCCAATTTGCTTTCGATACTGAACAAACAAACATTGAAAATCGGATTCGTTTTACGATATTTCTCAATAATTCCTTTACAGTTCATCAACCCGAATCCGTGCCCTTTCTGTTTGCGCAGACCGGAAGCATCTGTAGCCGTGGATAGACCTATTGACGATGAATCGTAAACCTTACTGTCTAATATCAGGGAAATGTCATCAGCAGACAGCCCCGGCCCGTTATCGGTTACTGATATCTCGACATAAGTATCGGTTTCTTCGGCTTTTACTTCGATGCATCCACCTTCGGGCGTATATTTCCGGGCGTTCTCTGCCAACGTATTTATCATGAACAAGGTCAGCGACTTGTCTGCTTTCACCACGGCTTGTGTAGGCACAACCGTCAGTTGCTGGTGCTTCTGTTCAAAAGTACGTCGGCCCTTTGCTATTACCGAAAAGAGTTCATCCAAACCGAAGTTCTCTACGCTCAAGCTCAGTTCGCCCTGTCTCATTTTGATCCAGCAAGCCAAGATGTCGTTATATTCATTGATTTTGGTTATCAGTTCGCTGATGTAATCCAACTTTCCCCGGCGAACGTCTTTTGCCTGTGCATAAGCAAACGACTGCAATTTGTGTATTTCGTTTACCGTACGGTCGATGTAGGGCAATATCCCCGTAACAATGGAAAGACATGCTTTCTTTACTTCGTTCTGACACTTATATTCCGCCAGTCGCTGCTCGTGAGCATAAAGTTCTTTTTCCAATCGTTTCCGTTCGTCGCTCAGCAATACGAAATTCATTCCGTTTTCGAGCGTCCATGCCAGATAGGGAAGCAACAGGCGGATATATGCTTCTTCTTCCTTTCGCAACTTCTTGGAACGGAACAGGAAAAGTTTTCCCACCGGCTTTTGCTTGCCGGGAGATACCAATTCAAAAGTCAACTTGTTTTTCGTTTCGGACACATCTTCTTCCGCTGATTCTTCGCTGTCTAACACCACATGCAGGCCGGTAGCACCAAACATTTGCAACAAATCATCTTTTACCGCCCTGAGCACGGCATCCTTCACCTCATCCCTGTCTGCCGCATCAGCAGGAACTCCCCCGGTTATTTTCCGGCAAAGCGTCAAAAGGTGTTTCAGTTTCTGAAGATAAAGGGTATTCCGTTTTTTTCTGTAAATGCTCAGTCCGATAAACAATGCGGTCAGAACGATAAGGCTTAGCACCACGAGCATCAGCATGGCATTCAGCAAACGAGACTCGTGCTTCAGCGTCTGATAGCGGCTCTCCAGCTCTTTGTCTTGGCGCGTATAGTCCAGAATATCCAGATATACATTCCGGTTGTAATCCGATTCCTGCTTGCAGTCCATCGCCGCGTAAGTACGGCTCAACTGTTCGCGCAGGCGGGCTATCCACTCCGGAACGGTTTTGATTCCTTCATCGTTTATCCACGCAAGCTCTACCGATGCGGGCGCATTAGGCACAAACGTGCGCAGGCGGTCGAGTGTATCTTCGCAATGGTAATATTTTTCATGGTGGAGGTTTACGTAATCCAATGCTTTTTTCAAATTCGCCAAGGCCTTTTCAGGCTTTCCGGCATGGTTATAATAAGTGGCAATCGTACGATAAGTACCTGAAATCTGATACCAGTCGCCGTAACGTTTGAACAACTGCAAGGCGTTTCGTGCGTATCGCAGCGGAAGGCTGTCAAGCTCTATGTTATCGGGGTTGATCAGCCGCAGCAGTCCGGAACGTTTTTCTTCCACCAATTTTCGGTTGCTTCTGAAATTCAGCAACTCGGCTATTGCCTGCATAGCATTGGCTTCGAAATAAACATAACCGCCTACGTGACCCGCTTGCAGACAGTCGAGCAGATAGCCCAGCTCGCCCAACACAATTTTTTCCGGCGAATCGGCCTCGTACATTCCCCCCGAACCGCGCATATACAGATAGTAAAGCCATTGGGAAGTATCGCCCCACAATATCTCTTCGGGGATGGCATTAATGGCTTCCAGCGCCTCTTTGTCTTGCTGCAAATAATAATAGTAGATGCCCGATACGATATAAAACTCCGATATTCCGTAATTCAACCGCTTCTGTAACCACTCATCGGTAATCGAGGAGCGGTCTTCGTCAATGCGTTTCATGCGGTGAAGAGCACGGTTGCGATAGTCGTAGAACTCTTTGTTCATTGATGTCCGCTGACAAATTTTCATCATGCCCACATCGGCTATCAGGTGTTCGATTTCGTTTCTTCCCGTGCGGGCAGCTTCGCGGTACAGGCGTGCAGAGTGTTCAAAGTCCATTTGCATGAAAGCACAGAAAGCCAGATTGTTCAACGCCTCCGCCCGTCCGTCGGAATAATCGGCAGACAAGCGGAATGCCTGTTTTGCCGCCTGCAACGAGGCATCCAGATTTTTATAGCGTACCTCGTATGCCTGACGGTTCAGCGAGTCGGTTTCCGCAGCAAGACGATTTGCCTCCCCCCTGCCTCCACACGCCGGAAGCAGTGCGCCGCACACCACCGCCGCACACAGCAAGTTCCAAACATACTTAGCCACTATCATATAAGTCCTAATATATATAAAGAAAGAGAGATTGTATCGGAATCAGAAACTCTGACGAGATACAACCTCCCTCCATTCAGTGTTGGTATGACTTTATTTTTTTGATTCTTCCAAAGATACTTTTCTAAATTCTTTCAACACTTTTTCCAATTCCAAAGATGCTTTACGCGCACGGGTTCCCGCTGCTTTATTTCCTTTTCCAGCCTGTAACTCTGCGTCTGCAACCAATGCCTCAGTCATTTCTTTGATTTTTGCAATTAATTCGTTCATAGTTTCTTAAATATTTAATTAAACATATCCAAAGTAAATACAATTCGCTCAATGTAAAGCATCGGCAGCTTCTTTTTTTACATCTTTTAATACAACTACCTGTCTTTTGTTGCAAAATCTACATGCAAAAGCAAAATACGCCGTGTTTCCGTAGTTACACGATAGCGATTATCCGTCCGTTCGTTTACTAACCATACGATTTCTCCGCCACTGCAAACCACGTATTGTTCTTCTTTGCGGAATACGGAAAACTTCTTATCGAGCATGTAATCGCGCACTTTTTTAAAACCTTTCATCCCATAAGGAACAAACCGGTCTCCCGACTGCCATTTACGGAGCGTCAGCGGCAGGGTTACCTTGTCGGCATCCAAACAGGCATAAAGCGGGTTGCGCAGAAAGGCCGGTGCCGACTCGGCAGCAATCACTTCTTGATGTAATACGGGAGATTGTTCGTCCCACTCGCCGCATTGTTTCCATATCAGTTCGCTACGGTCGCACAACAACACTTTGTCACCGGCATAAAACAACTTGCCCGACTGCCCTTTCAAACATGCCCCATAAATATCTTTCAGTTGCGAGGCGTTAAATCCCAACGAATAAAACAATTCGTACAACACAGCTTGGGGAGATGTCTCCCGCAACAGAGCCGATATGCTGACACGACGTTCGCCCACTTTCACCCGAACACAAGCCTCTGCCATTGCCGCATGATAAACATCCGCCACGTCCGACAGCCTACGTGCTGTTTCGGCTATGGCTTCTTTCACCGAAGGATTAATACTTTCAAGCATGGGCAATAGGTTCAGCCGCAATTTATTCCGGGTAAACTCATCTTCCAGATTCGTACTGTCGGTTACGTACGGCTGATTCAGAGAAGACAAATATGTCAATATTTCTTCCCTGCTCACACTTAATAGCGGGCGGACTATCACTCCGTTTTTAGGACGAATACCGCGCAAGCCGTCAATCCCTGTTCCGCGTGTAAGATTCAGTAAAAAAGTTTCCACGCTATCGTCTCGATGATGAGCCACAGCCACCACACTTGCTCCGATATCCCGGCGCACTTGCTCGAACCACCCGTAACGCAATTCGCGTGCTGCCATCTCGATGGAAATGCCTTTCGAAAAAGCATAACCAGCCGTATCAAAATGGGTTACATGGAGCGGTACACTTAACTGCTCCGTCAGTTTACGCACGAAATTTTCATCGCGCACCGACTCTTCGCCGCGCAGATGGAAATTGCAATGGGCTGCCTCGCACACGTATCCGGCATGAATCAAAACTCTGAGCAGCGCCACCGAGTCGGCACCTCCGCTCAAAGCCACCAATATCCGTTCGTTTTTACCGAACAGTTGTTTCTCTTCAATATAACGTATCACTTTTTTACCAAACATATCCGGACTTTTATCTGATTATCCGAACAAAGTTACACTATTTTCGGATAGGCGGCAACTGATGGCTGAAAAAGTGCTTAAAACGCTACCCATAGAACCGATGAACACTATGGGAAGAACCGGGCAACACTACCGTTAGAAATGACCAACACTAACGGTAGCGTTTTCGGGGGCATGACGGCACCTGATTCCTGCCTATGCTTGAGTGAGCAAACGGGGCATTTTATAGTACCCGGCACATACAGAAACATCCCAACATATTATTTAAAAACAATCTAAATTATTTGCATAACAACAAGCAATCGTCTATATTTGCAAGCAAAATAAAAACAGAACTATGAGATTGTCAGAATTACAGACGGGAGAAAGAGGAATTATCATCAAAGTCTTAGGACATGGAGGCTTCCGTCGGCGCATCATCGAAATGGGGTTCATAAAAGGGCAGGCAGTAGAAGTATTGCAAAACGCTCCGCTGAAAGACCCCATAAAATACAAGGTCATGGGGTACGAGATATCCTTACGCCGACAAGAGGCATCCATGATTGAGGTTGTAGGCGAAGAAGAAGCACGAAACACAAACAATGAAGCTATCGATTATCACCGCCCCATATCCGAATCCATCCCCGTAACGGAGGAGGAAATGAAAAAAATAGCGCAAGGCAAACGGCGTACCATCAACGTTGCGCTGGTAGGAAACCCGAATTGCGGAAAAACATCGCTGTTTAACGTGGCTTCCGGTTCGCACGAGCATGTGGGCAATTACAGTGGGGTAACAGTCGACGCAAAAGCAGGACATTTCGAATTTCAGGGATACAGTTTCCGACTTATAGACCTGCCGGGCACGTACTCACTCTCGGCTTACAGTCCTGAAGAGCTTTACGTACGCAAACACATCATCGAAGAAACACCCGACGTTATCATCAACGTGGTAGACGCCGGCAACTTGGAAAGAAACCTTTACCTGACAACGCAACTCATCGACATGAATGTGCGCATGGTAGTGGCGCTGAACATGTACGACGCGCTGCAACGCAGCGGAAACACCTTAGACATCAAACACCTCAGCCGGTTACTGGGCGTACCGATGGTTCCTACCATCAGCCGCACCGGAGAAGGCATCGACAATCTGTTCCACGTAATCATCGGACTGTACGAAGGGGCAGACTTCATGGAGCAGAAACAGGAAATACAGAATGAGGTATTGCGGGAGTTTCGCGAATGGCACGACTCGTACGTTCCCGACCATAAATTCGAAGGGGATGATTTTGAGACGAAAGGTTATATCCGGCATATCCATATCAACCACGGGCCGGAACTTGAGCGAAGCATCGACGCTGTGAAAAACGAAATCTGCCGGAACGAAAACATCCGGTACAAATACTCTACCCGCTTTTTGGCAATCAAGCTGTTGGAAAACGATAAAGACATCGAGCAACGGGTTATTTCGCAACTGCCCAATGCCCAAACCATCATCCAAACACGCGACAAGGAAGCCCGACGATTATATAATGTACTTAATGAGGACAGCGAACAAGCCATCACCAATGCCAAATACGGCTTTATAACAGGTGCGTTGAAAGAAACTTATACCGATGTCCACCAGAATAAAGAAATGTTTACTCACATCGTCGATAACATCGTGACACACCGCATCTGGGGCTATCCTATATTCTTCATCTTCCTTTACATCATGTTCGAAGCGACATTTGTACTGGGTGAATACCCCATGCAGGGAATCGAATGGATTGTTGAAAAAATCGGGGTACTGGTCGAAACTTTCATGCCCGACGGCTCACTGAAAGACCTGATAATCGACGGAATCATCGGCGGAGTAGGCGGCGTTATCGTATTTCTGCCCAATATCTTGCTGCTCTATCTCTTTATATCGTTTATGGAAGATTCCGGATACATGGCGCGTGCCGCTTTTATCATGGACAAAATCATGCACAAAATGGGGCTGCACGGCAAATCATTTATCCCGCTGATTATGGGGTTCGGATGCAACGTGCCTGCCATCATGGCATCGCGCATCATAGAAAGCCGTAAATCGCGCTTGGTAACGATGCTGGTAAATCCGCTCATCTCTTGCAGCGCCCGCCTGCCCATTTATTTAGTCATGATTGGAGCGTTCTTCCCCAACAACGCCAGTCTGGTACTGCTTACCATCTATGCCGTGGGCATCCTGCTGGCAGTGCTCATGGCGCGTATCTTTGCCAAATTTATTGTAAAGGGAGACGATACGCCTTTTGTAATGGAACTTCCCCCCTACCGTATGCCTACCTGCAAATCGGTGTTGCGCCATACGTGGGAAAAAGGACAACAATATCTGAAAAAGATGGGAGGCATCATCATGATAGCTTCTATCATCATCTGGTTCTTGGGATATTACCCGAACCATACCGAATACCAAACCGTGGCCGAACAGCAAGAGAATTCTTACATCGGACAAATAGGTAAAGCCATCGAACCGGCTATCGAACCTCTTGGATTCGACTGGAAGATGGGAATAGGCATCCTGTCGGGGGTAGGCGCCAAAGAGCTTGTGGTAAGTACGCTGGGCGTTCTGTATACAAACGACGGCGATGTAGACAGCGTGAACTTGGCAGACCGCATTCCAATTACGCCACTCGTAGCCTTCGGTTACATGCTGTTTGTTTTGATTTACTTCCCCTGCATAGCCACCCTTGCTGCCATCAAACAAGAATCGGGCAGCTGGAAATGGGCTTTATTTGCCGCCGGTTATACCACCACTTTGGCATGGATAGTAGCTTTCCTTGTCTACCAAATAGGAAGTTTGTTTTAATAAATAGATAAAAAGTCATCATGGGAATACAAGATATCATCGTACTGATCATTGTTTCTTGCTGCGTACTATATGCAGCAAGAAACATAGTTAAAACATTCACACGCAAAAAGAAAGGCGTATGTAACTGCGGATGCGGATGCTCCGGATGCGCTATGGCTCGAAAGAAAAAATGAGTTTTTTACGTCAAAGGTATTGCAGATTTCAAAAATAGTTGTACCTTTGCATCGCGTTTGAAAAACGAGAGCGCCGAAAGTTCGGTTCCTTGGATGAGTGGCTTAGTCAGCGGTCTGCAAAACCGTGTACGGCGGTTCGAATCCGCCAGGAACCTCGAACGAACATAAACACAAAACCGTAATGGTTCCTTGGATGAGTGGCTTAGTCAGCGGTCTGCAAAACCGTGTACGGCGGTTCGAATCCGCCAGGAACCTCAAACGGCAGAATGCACTCTTAGCTCAGTTGGTAGAGCAACTGACTCTTAATCAGTGGGTCCAGGGTTCGAATCCCTGAGGGTGTACGAAGGAAATTTGACAAATTTATAGTGGATGCACTCTTAGCTCAGTTGGTAGAGCAACTGACTCTTAATCAGTGGGTCCAGGGTTCGAATCCCTGAGGGTGTACCAAAGCCGTGAGGTCAAGAAAGAAAAGAAGGTATCTGAAAAAGATGCCTTCTTTTTTTGTTATGCCGCCAATTCATCATCCATGCTTATGCACAAAAAATTCTATTCCATAAAGACAGGGATGTTATGGAATAGAATTTTCAAAAACAAATGAAAAGAGAAAACACGGATTTACTCTACATATAAAACCAATCCTTTCAAGTATTCACCTTCGGGGTGGTAGATGTTTATCGGATGGTCGCCCGGCTGGGTGAGCTGATGAAGGATACGGACATTACGACCGCTCTGGGCGGCTGCCGTAAACACCGCATTACGGAAGTCTTGCTTGCTGACCACCTGCGAGCAAGAGAAAGTGAACAGGATACCACCCGGACGAATCTTCTCGAATGCCTTTGCATTGAGTTTCGTGTAACCGCGCAATGCGTTACGTAATGCGTCCCGGTGTTTGGCAAAGGCGGGCGGATCGAGTATTATCAAATCGTAACGGTCGCCCATATTATCAAGAAATTTAAACGCATCTTCAGCGTATGATTCATGACGCTTATCTCCGGGAAAGTTGAGCTCCACATTTTTATTGGTCAGGTCGATAGCCTTAGCCGAACTGTCTACCGAATGTACCAACTTTGCCCCACCACGCATCGCATAGAAAGAAAAACCACCTGTATAGCAGAACATATTCAATACGCTTCGCCCGTTGGCATAACGCTCTAACAACGCACGGTTTTCACGCTGGTCGACGAAGAAACCTGTTTTCTGCCCCTTCAGCCAGTCGACATGAAACTTCAAGCCGTTTTCCATCGCCACGTTATCCGGACTGCCTCCTTTGATAAACCCGTTCTCAGTGGCAAGCAAATCGGCTTTAAAAGGCAAAGTAGTTTCCGACTTATAATAAATATTCTGAATCACATCACCCATTACTTCAGTCAGTGCATCGGCTATTTCCATGCGATAGATGTGCATACCGGCAGAATGAGCCTGCATCACGGCTGTATGATTATAAACATCGATAATCAAGCCCGGCAGGTTGTCGCCTTCCCCATGAACCAAGCGATAAGTGTTGTTCTGCGGATTATCAATCAGCCCGAGCGCGCGGCGCAAGTCTTTTGCCACACTTAACCGGCGTACCCAATAAGCACGATCTATTACCTCCTGACGGAAACTGAGTACACGCACCGCAATGCTACCTATCTGAAAATGTCCGCACGCTATAAATTCTTTTTTAGACGTATATACATCTACCACCTCTCCTTCTTCGGGTTCGCCCTCTACACGGGCAATCGCTCCCGAAAACACCCACGGATGGAAACGTTTCAAAGATTCCTCTTTACCGGGTTTTAAATATACTTTCTTATAAGCCATAATCAAAGTTGTTCGTTAGTTACGATTTTATAATTACCATGCTGGCGCAGTTCTTCCAGATATTCATAGATACGAACGCAAGCCCAAGCATCAGTAGCTGCATAGAGTTGTTGCGCTTCGGTCAGTGTATCAGCCTCCCAATTAGACAAGCGTTGACTTTTAGAGACTTTCTCATGAAACAACAAAGCGTAAATTTTCTGCAAGCTCTTTTCTTCTATGCCAAAACGAGGAACATAATCCTGCAACTCTACCCAGTTTCCTTCACGCGGATCTTTCTGATTACGCTTACGAAGCATGGCAAAGTCATCTTTTAAAGACAAACCGACCTTCAGGACATCATTTTGCAGAAAATCTTCCAGAAAGTCCGGCAAACCTATCCGGTTCAAGCGAAAAAGGAAACAGGTATCATAGGTAGCTATCTGCAAAAGAGCAACCTTGTTGACAGCTCCTTTCCGAAAAGACGGACGTGTTTCGGTATCTATCCCTACAACGGAATGTGTATTCAAATAAGTTACAGCCCGCTGAGCATCTTCTTCGGTGTATATCACGAAGATACGTCCGCCGAAAGCTGCTTTCGGCAAAGCAGCCACAGCTTTTTTATCTATTTTATTTCGTATTTCAATCATCCAAAATCAGCTTTTATTCATCTTCTCCCATATCAAGTCCCTCATACAGTTCATCTTCCGTACAAGTGTCTTCATATTCAATATCCTCTTCATCTTCTGCAGGCGTACTATATTTTACTTCATGTAACGCCCGCATGACATTTACCAGACGCTGCCCCCAAAATTCAGCAAAAGCATCGCGCACGACTGCCAGCGCATCGTTCATCGTTCTATCCAGCCCTAACTGATATACACAAATAAAATCCTTCAGTGCCTGATAGATATCCGCCAACCCCTCAGATATACTTTGTTTGATTGGCGTATCGCTGTACATCATATCGTCAAGAAATACTTCCAAGTAATCATCTCTATCCCCCATCAACGCAGAGACCGACACGCGAAGTTGCTCGTAATCAGCCTCGGTAACAAATGTTTCGGGCGGGAACTCATCTATTTGCTCACACTCAGGCAGCAAAGAGGCTTTCAAGTAAAGCAGAGGTAAAAGTTTAAGAGAAGTATCAACAAACTCTCGTCGTTTCAATCGGGAAGCACGCTCCAAGAAACCACACATCTCGGCAGCCACGGTTACAAACTCGACAGTATTTTTGTCAAATATCGGTTGAGTATTATTTTCCATAAATAATATTGGTTAGGGCGCAAAGGTACGAAAAAAATTTTTCAGTTCTACTTTTATTCGTACATTTGCATAAATCTTAAAGATAAAGCATTTCAACAAGACAAATGAAAACAATGAATGATATTAAAAGCGCAACTGAAAAATCTATCAGCCCTAAAAAGGTAATTACTGCCATTAAAAGCGAAACGGCGCACTTTGTGATAGGACTGTTATGTGTTATTTTCGGTGTTTATTTGTTATTAGCATTTAGCTCATTCTTTTTCACGGGCGGAAACGACCAAAGTATCTTAACGCATCCTGAAGGAAACGAATTACTGGAAACCGGTAACAAAATACAGAACTACGCCGGAGCAAGAGGGGCACAGCTTGCCCAGTATCTGATTAATGACTGCTTTGGTATTCCGGCTTATTTTATCATTGTGTTTCTAATCGTGGCCGGTATGAGATTGATGAAAGCATACCAATTCCGGTTGCAGCGGTGGTTTGTAGGCTGTACGGTGGTTATGATTTGGACCTCCATTACGCTGGGATTTGCATTCGACGGAACATTTGAAAACTCTTTCATTTATCCGGGCGGACTTCATGGGTATAACGTAAGCCAGTGGATATGTTCACAAATAGGTACACCGGGACTGATTCTCGCTTTGTTCGTAACAGCTGTGCTTTTCGCCACACTAATCACACGTGAAACAATGCCGTTCATGCGCAAGATTTTCCACCCTACTTTACGCAAACAGAGTCAGGCTCACTCCGAAGAAGTAAAGGCAGAAAGCGACAACAAGAATCGGGCTGACAAAAAAACAATGGCTGAAACGTCCGTACAAACTCCAAACGATATAAAAGTTGAACCTCAGACCAACGTTTCTCCTACTGAAGAGGCAACAGAAACTTTTCCTGAAATCCCCATGACCATGCAGGAAACCAAAGAAACGGAATCTGACGTACAGGTAGCAGCTCAAGAATACAGCCAACAGGAAAATGTAAAAGAAGAATCTGACGAGCAAGACGAACCGCTCTTCGAAATTGACCACACACCAACTGACGAGGTGGAAGATGTTACGCACAGAGATGTTACGCAGCCTTATAATCCCCGACTCGATTTAGAGCACTATAAGTTCCCTACCCTCGACCTGCTCAATACTTATAATGATAATGAGCCTACCATCAACATGGAGGAACAGAATGCCAATAAAGACCGTATCATCCGGGTATTGCGCAGTTTCGACATCGAAATAAGCTCCATCAAGGCGAGCGTAGGCCCGACCATTACATTATATGAAATAACTCCGGCAGAGGGAGTACGCATCTCGAAAATACGTAATCTGGAAGACGATATTGCATTAAGTCTTTCTGCATTGGGTATCCGCATCATTGCTCCGATTCCGGGTAAAGGAACCATCGGTATCGAGGTGCCAAATGCCAATCCGCGCATTGTCCCGATGAGCAGCGTATTGGCGAGCAAGAAGTTTCAGGAAACAACATTTGAGCTTCCCATTGCTTTGGGTAAAACCATCACAAATGAAGTGTTCATGGTTGACCTTGCGAAAGCCCCTCACATGCTGGTTGCCGGTGCTACAGGTCAAGGTAAATCAGTAGGACTGAACGCCATCGTTACCTCCCTACTCTACAAGAAGCATCCCAGCGAACTGAAGTTTGTTATCATCGACCCCAAAAAGGTAGAGTTTGCCATTTATGCGCCGATAGAGAAACATTTCCTTGCCAAACTGCCCGATGGAGAGGATGCCATTATTACGGATGTTACAAAAGTGGTACAAACGCTGAACTCGCTCTGTGTAGAGATGGATACCCGATATGATTTGCTGAAAAAAGCAGGCTGCCGTAACATTAAGGAATACAACAACAAGTTCATCAACCGTCAGTTGAATCCCGAAAAAGGACATCGGTTCATGCCTTATATCGTTATCATCATTGATGAATTCGGCGATTTGATAATGACAGCAGGCAAGGAAGTTGAATTGCCTATTTGTCGCATAGCCCAATTAGCTCGTGCGGTGGGTATTCACGCCATTATCGCAACTCAGCGTCCGACTACGAATATCATCACCGGAACCATCAAAGCGAACTTCCCGGCGCGTGTGGCTTTCCGCGTGGCTTCCATGATGGACTCTCGTACAATTCTTGACCGCCCGGGGGCACAGCAGCTGATTGGTAAGGGAGATATGCTTTATTTGCAGGGAAATGACCCGGTGCGTGTACAGTGCGCTTTTGTCGATACGCCGGAAGTAGAAAGAATTGCCAATTATATCAGCGAACAACAGGGTTATCCTACGGCATTCATGTTGCCCGAATACGTAGACGACAGTGCGGATTCCGGAGGAGCGGCAGAGGTTGATATGAACCGCCTCGACCCGTTGTTCGAAGATGCTGCCCGACTGGTTATTTATCACCAGCAGGGTTCTACATCGCTCATCCAACGGAAGTTTTCTATCGGTTATAACCGGGCAGGACGAATCATGGACCAACTGGAACATGCCGGAATCGTGGGTGCTGCCAACGGTAGCAAAGCGCGCGATGTTCTTTGTATGGATGAAAATGATTTGGAAATGCGCATGAACAGCTTAAAAAATGAATAAAATGAATCGAATTTATACTTTATTTTTCTTACTAATGCTGACATTATCTTTATCAGCACAGCAAGATACAAAAGCAAAAAACATCTTAGATAAAACGGTTGAAAAATACAACCAGTCTAAAGGGATAAGCGTTATTTTCGGAGGCTCACAAAGTGGAAAACTACTTTTAAAAGGAGAAAAATTCCAATTAACTACCCAAGACGTAACGACTTGGTTCGACGGGCAGACGCAATGGAGCTATCTGAAACAAAATGAGGAAGTAAATATCAGCACTCCTACTCCCGAAGAATTAAGAGCCATCAATCCTTATGCGTGGTTATCTCTTTATAAGCAAGGATTTAACTACCGTTACTCAGGCGTCAAAACACGGGAAGGCAAACAAGGTCATGAAATTGTCTTGACTCCTCAAACGAAACAAGATATACAGAGCATAACACTCTTGATTGGTTCGGATTACGAACCGATTTATATCGGAATCTTACCAACGGAAGGACAGATGCAAGAATTCATTGTACACAATTATCGTACACAATTAAATTTGAACGATAATGCTTTCCGTTTTGATAAGAGCAAATATCCCAATGCTGAAATTATTGATATGCGATAAATTAATATTCATATAATTATGACGACAGAACATGTAAAATGCCTGATCATTGGTTCAGGCCCTGCCGGATATACGGCAGCCATTTATGCCGGTCGAGCAAATATTTCCCCTGTGCTTTACGAAGGTATTCAGCCGGGTGGACAGTTAACAACAACTACTGAAGTAGAGAATTTTCCGGGTTATCCCGATGGAGTGACAGGTCCTGTGCTGATGGACGATTTCCGTAAACAAGCAGAAAGATTCGGAGCCGAAATCCGCAACGGCATCGTTACTAAGGCAGATTTAAGCAAAGCCCCCTATACATTCATCGTAGACGAAGAAAAAGAAATCACTGCCGATACGGTTATCATTTCTACCGGAGCTACCGCCAAGTATCTCGGACTGGAAGATGAAAAGAAGTATGCCGGTATGGGAGTCAGCGCCTGTGCTACGTGCGACGGCTTCTTCTACCGCAAAAAAACAGTTGCCGTTATAGGCGGCGGAGACACGGCTTGCGAAGAAGCCATCTATCTGGCAGGTTTGGCAAGTAAAGTTTACTTGGTGGTTCGAAAGCCTTTCTTACGCGCATCGAAAATCATGCAAGAACGTGTGATGAACCATCCCAATATCACCGTGTTATTCGAGCATAACGCCGTAGGATTGTATGGCGACAATGGCGTTGAGGGTATGCACGTGGTGAAGCGGATGGGTGAAGCCGATGAAGAACGTTACGATGTTGCCATCGATGGATTCTTCTTGGCAATCGGTCATCAACCGAACTCCGATATTTTCAAGCCGTGGGTAAAGACCGATGAAGTGGGCTATATCCTCACAGAGCCCGGAACACCACGCACCGGGGTACCGGGAGTATTTGCAGCGGGCGATGTGGCAGACCCTCATTACCGCCAAGCGATAACAGCCGCCGGAAGCGGATGTAAGGCAGCTATCGAAGCCGAACGCTATCTTTCAACAAATGGATTACTTTAATTCAATTATTACTAAGTTATAGAGTTATGAAGAACATGTTTAAGAAAACAATTGCCGTTATCGTCGTTGCAAGTGGTGCGGCAATGGTGTCTGCCCAGCAAATGCCTCCTCTGCCTACCGACCCAGCAGTGCGAGTAGGCAAGTTAGAAAACGGACTGACTTATTACATACGTCACAACGAATTGCCTGAAAAGCAGGCGGATTTTTACATTGCACAAAAGGTGGGTTCTATTTTGGAAGAAGACGATCAGCGGGGATTGGCTCACTTTTTGGAACACATGTGCTTTAACGGTACAACACATTTCCCCGATAATACCTTACGCGAATATCTGGAAACTATCGGAGTAAAATTCGGGGCTAACTTAAATGCCTATACTTCAATAGATGAAACAGTATATAATATTACGAATGTACCCGTAATCCGCGATGGTATTATTGATTCTTGTCTGCTTATTCTGCATGACTGGGCTAACGATTTAACGCTTGCTCCCAAAGAAATAGATAAAGAGCGCGGGGTCATCCACGAAGAATGGCGTACGCGGATGGGTGCCATGATGCGTATGTACGAGCAGGTGTTCCCGGCTATGTACGAAGGAAGCAAATACGGACATCGTTTGCCTATCGGTACGATGGAAGTGGTAGACAATTTCCCCTATCAAGCATTACGTGATTATTATGAAAAATGGTATCGCCCCGACCAACAAGGCATCATTGTAGTGGGAGACATTAACGTGGATTCGATAGAGAACAAGATCAAACGCCTCTTCTCTCCTATCGAGATGCCGAAGAATCCGGCTAAGCGCGAATATTTCCCCGTGCCCGATAATCAGGAACCGATAATCACCATTGCTAAAGATAAAGAGCAGGAAGTTCCTGTGGTTTATCTATTCCATAAGCATGAGGCTATCCCTGACGATCAGAAAAATACGATTGATTATCTTACTGTCAATTATATGACATGGGCTATCGAAGAGATGCTTAACAACCGCATCGATGAATTGATGCAGCAGGCTAACCCGCCTTTCATACAAAGTTTTATTGATGACTCCAACTATTTGCTGGCTAAAACCAAAGGCGCATTTACCGGAGTTGCTGTAACCAAAGAAGACGGTATCTTGAGCGGAACAGAAGCCTTGATGAAAGAAATCGAACGGGTACGCCGTTTCGGATTTACGGCAGGCGAATATGCCCGTGCTAAAGCCGACTATCTGCGCAGTTTGGAAGTAAGTTACAACGAACGTGACAAACAGCGTACGCCGTCTTACGTAAATGAATATTTAGGAAACTTCTTGAATGGCGAGCCGATTCCGGGTACGGAATTTTATTACCAGACGATGACACAAATCGTTCCGATGATTCCGTTGGAGGCTGTTAACGCTTGGATGAAACAATTAATCGGCGAAAACAATATCGTGCTGAGCGTATTCTGTCCGGAAAAAGAAGGTATGAAATATCCTACCGAAGCCGAACTGAAAGCCATCATCGACAAGACCCAAACTGAAGAACTGACGGCGTATGTCGATAAGGTTTCCAACGAACCGCTGCTGAAAGATAAACCGGCACCGGGCAAGGTAGTTAAGAAAGAAGAAGGTGCGTTCGGCACTACCCTGCTGACACTGAGCAACGGGGTGCGGGTGGTTATCAAGCCGACCGACTTCAAAGCCGACCAATTACAGATGGAGGCGTTCAGTCCCGGAGGTAACTCGCTGTTTGATAACAAAGACGTGCTTCAGTTCTCTAACCTTAACGAGGTTGCGGCTTTGGGCGGTCTCGGCAATTTCAGTCTGACCGACCTGAACAAGGTTTTAGCAGGCAAGATGGCATCTGCCAGTGCTTCTGTCAATACATATACCGAAGGAGTAAGCGGCAACTGCTCACCTAAAGATTTGGAAACCATGCTCCAGCTTACTTACATGCTGTTCACCGCTCCGCGTACCGACCAAGAAGCGTTCTCGTCATACATCAACCGCAAGAAAGCGGCACTGACCAATCAGGAAGCTAACCCGATGAGTGTATTTATCGACTCGCTCAACATGACGCTTTACAACAAGAACCCGCGTATTTTCAGCATGAAGGCTGAGATGATGGATAAAGTGGATTACGGAAAGGTAATGGAACTTTATAAAAATCGTTTCGAAGATGCCGGCGACTTTACTTTCTTGTTTGTAGGAAACATTGACATGGAAACGGCAACCCCGCTGATAGAACAATACTTGGGAGGTCTTCCCACCCACGGACGTAAGGAAAACTTCGGACAGACCAACATCAGTTTCCGCAAGGGAAAAGTAGAAAACAATTTCGTACGCCCGCTCGAAACCCCGAAATCTACTGTCGTTTTGGTTAATACCGGCGAATGTCCGTACACGTTGAGAAACAAAATATTGATGAACATTACCGGACAGTTGCTTGACATTCTGTACACGCAGACCATCCGCGAAGAGCAAGGCGGAACGTATGGCGTAAGTTGCGGAGGAAGCATCACGAAGTACCCCGACGAGAAGGCAGCATTCCAAATCTATTTCGATACCGACCCTGCACGTAGAGAGAAGATGGTAGAGCTGGTAAGACAAGGATTAGCCGACTTCACCGCCAACGGTCCGAAAGCTGATGATTTGAATAAAGTGAAAGAATACATGCTGAAAACTTACCAGCAAAACCAAAAGGAAAACGGTTACTGGCTCGGCGTTCTGAACGAATATTACTGGAACGGAATTGATACCAATACCGATTTCGAAAGCATCGTAAACGGCATCACGGCTACCGACCTGAAAGAGTTTGCCAAGACGTTCTTCGGACAAGGTAACCAGATAGAAGTCAGCATGAGTTCTCCCGTAAATAAATAATCATGTTACTTTCCGACATACGAAAAAACCAAAAACTTGCAGCAAGGCGGAGTCCGATATATGAGCGGAACCGCTTTGCCAAGTTTATGATTTATTTCGGTATCACTTTTTGGGCAGCATACTTCGTTTACATCGGAGTTATGCTGTTTTTTGCTTTTAGCGAGGGGATACCGAATATGGAGCCTTATCACATTCTGAACTGCGGTCTGCCGTTCTTTCTGCTGATAGATTTCTTTATGCGCTTCCTGCTACCCACTCCGGTGCAGGAAATCAAACCTTACTTACTCCTCCCTCTCCCCAAGAAGCGGGTACTCAATGCCTTGCTCATACAGGCGGGACTGAATCCGTTTAACCTGTTTTGGCTTTTCCTCTTTGTGCCCTTCGCATGGCTTTCCGTGCTCCGGTTCTATGGAATCCCCGGCGTATTGGGTTACTGCGTGGGGATATGGCTGCTGATGGTGGGCAACGGCTATTGGAGTATGCTGGTGCGGGTGCTGATGCGTCAGAAATTCATCTATATCCTGCTCATATTGCCTGTGTACGGAAGCATGGCGCTTTTGGAGTTCCTGCCCGAAACGGAGTGGACATCGCGGTTTTACATGGATTTGGGCGAAGGATACATCGAATGGAATCCGCTGGCATTTCTCGGCACGCTTGCCGTGGCTATCGGACTGGCGGGAGTGAACCGCTGGGTGCAGGGCAAACTGATTTACCGGGAACTGGCGCGCACGGAAGACAACAAGGTGAAACACATCAGCAACTATTCGTTTTTCGAGCGTTACGGCATCGTGGGCGAATACATGCGTTTGGAACTGAAACTGATATTCCGCAACAAAACTCCGAAGTCGAACTTCTGGAGCTTCCTCTTCATCATGGTAATGTTTGCGTGCGCCCTTGCCGGCGATGTGTACGGCAGCAACAACTACATGAATTATTTCATCTGCCTCTACTGCTACTGTGTGTTCGGGCTGATGACACTGAGCCGAATCATGTCGTTCGAGGGGAATTACATCGACGGGCTGATGGTGCATAAAGAAACCATCTATAACCTGCTGCTCGCCAAGTATTACCTGCAAAGCATCTTCCTGATAATCCCTTTCCTGATGATGCTTTATCCCGTGGTGACAGGCACGGTTTCGCTCCTCACCTCCGCAGCTTACCTGTTTTTTACGATGGGACCGATATTTGCCACCATCATGCAGCTTGCCGTTTATAACGACAAGACCGCCGTCCTTAACGGCGGGTTCATGGCAAAGTCGCAGGGAAACACCATGTATCAAACGCTTATCACGCTCATCGCATTTGCTGCCCCGCTGCTGATACAGAGGATGCTGACGTTCTTCCTGCCCGAAACCGAGGCGGGTATCGCCCTGTTGGTCATCGGACTTGCAACGGTTGCCACGCACCGGATTTGGATAAAAAACATCTACGTGCGCTTAATGAAACGCCGGTATAACAACATGGAAAACTTTAGAAACACACGTTAATCAACTCATCCTTATGATTCTGATTCATGATTTAAAGAAAACCTACGGCAGCAAAGTGGCTGTCGACATACCCGAATATACCATTGCCGAAGGAGAGATATTGGGATTGGTGGGAAACAACGGAGCGGGAAAAACTACGCTTTTCCGCCTGATGCTCGACCTTCTGAAGGCTGACAGCGGAAACGTTACGATAAACGACATTGATGTCAGCCGGAGTGAATCGTGGAAAAATTTCACAGGGGCTTACCTTGATGAGAGTTTCATTATCGACTATCTCACGCCCGAAGAGTATTTCTGTTTCGTGGGAAAAATGTGCGGTTTCACAAAGGCCGAAACAGAGGAACGGATTGAGGCTTACAGCCGCTTCATGGCAGACGAAATCATCGGGCAGAAGAAGTACATCCGCAACCTTTCTGCCGGAAACAGACAGAAGGTGGGGATTATCTCTGCCCTGCTCAGCCGCCCTGCGGTGGTGATTTTAGACGAGCCTTTCAACTTCCTCGACCCCAGTTCGCAATCGTCGCTCAAGCATTTGCTCCGCGAATATAACCGCGAAACATGCGCCACCATCCTCGTGTCGAGCCATAACCTGACCCACACCACAGACATCAGCACACGCATTGCCGTACTGGAACACGGGGTCATCATCCGCGACATCGACAACACCGAAGGAACGGCTTCGGAAGAGCTGGAAGAATACTTCAGAAGGGAATAAGCGGACGAAAAATTCTACCCGAAAGACAGGGTGACGCTAACGCTTGTGTCAAGTAAAACTTCCGCATGGATTTCCTCGCGTTACCCATAGAAATTTCGGCACAAAAAAAATCGGCAATACCCGGAGATAGAAAGCCTCCGGATATTGCCGATTCAAGTATCAAAATCAGCGGCGTACCTCTTACCAAGTCTTCATCAAATAGCGGTCGCCGGTTTCTTCTACTAATTTTTTCAAGAACTCTTCGCTGTATCCCGGACGGTCGAGCGGAGCACTGTTTCCGGTTTCGGGGCGAACCAGCTTACCGTTTTTCACACGCTTCACTGCGCCGTCGTTATAACGGACAATCAGGAACTCACCCAACTTCTTCCAGCTATCCAGTGCGGTGCGTGCAGCCATGTCGGTATAGTTGGTCAGAAACTCCTTCGCTTTCTGCGGGTCTTCCTGATACAGTTTCAACGCTGCACTTTCTATTCCTTCCTGCGCATTGGCATACATATCTTCCAAGCTGTTTTGTACGGAACGCATATCGCCTACCATCAGCGAGTAACGCGGACGAATCATGTCTGCCACCCAGTTATAAATCCAGAAGGCCGAATCCCATGAGAACGTGACACAGTCGCCATTACCTTCGGCATACGGAGCCGGAACACGGTCGGTATTACAGTACACGGGAGTAAACACCGTCATGTTTGCATCGTCTAATCCGAACCACAATACACCGCCTACCATGTCGGGCATCGTAGAACGCATCTGCGAAACAAAAACAAAGCCACTCTGCTGAGTTGAGATAGGACGTTCGTTGAAATAGTCTTTACCATCGACCTTAAAAGTCAGCGGAGAAAGACGATAGGGCGTTTCAAAAGCTCCTGCCCCACAATCTTTTGTAATGTCAAGCGGCGTACCCTCGTAGTGGTCGCGCATGGCGTGCTGAATATCGCGTACAGACACCTTGCGGTCGGGCTTCACGTAAAGAGGCATCGGTTCTTTACTCTCGCCCTGAACGTAAGGCAGGTAAGTCTGTCCCGTTGATTTGCTGAACATGTTATAAAAACTCCATACACGGGCTTCGCAGAAACGAACGTTATCGAAAGTAAGAGGACAATAAGCATCCGCAAAGCTGAAATCGGTATTCTTTCCGGAGAAATAGCCTTTTTCACGGGCGAAAGAAACCACATCCGGAGCGTAGAGGCAGTTCTCTTTGTCGCTCATATTAAATTTATGGATACGGCTTTGGTTGGCGTGTGCAGCGATGCAATCGTCGGGGATGCGCACGGCTACCCATACGGCACCTTTCACTCCCGGTCCTTTACCAATCATTTCCATAATCCAAGCCTCATTAGGGTCGGCGATAGAGAAAGACTCGCCACTGCTGTAATAACCGTACTCTTTTACCAAATCGGTCATTACCTTGATGGCTTCTTTCGCCGTGCGAGAACGCTGAAGCGCCACGTATATCAGACTTCCGTAGTCCATGATACCCGTAGAATCTACCAATTCCGGACGTCCGCCGAACGTAGTTTCGCCGATAGTAACCTGAAACTCGTTCGTATTCCCTATCACGTTATACGTTTGTTTAGCCTCCTTGATTTGTCCCAAATACTTACCGGTATCCCACTCGTAGATGTCGCGCATCGCTCCCGCCGGATGAACGGCTGCCGGATAATGGCAAAGGAATCCGAACAATCCGTACGAATCGGCAGAATAAGACACGATTACCGAACCGTCGGCAGAGGCATTCTTGCCGACAATAAAATTAGTACAGGCCCAACTGCCCGTAACAAAGGCTGTCAAAAACAAGACAGCAAAAACTAATCTTCTCTTCATATATAAATTGGTTTATGTATTGTTTCTTTATTTTTTATGGGAAATATCTCTGACGGCGGCGAGCATGTAGACGCATCAGAAGCGATACGTGCGGCGGGTCTCGTTTCCGCAATAATCCGTCACCACCACTTCTGCCTGATGTGCCACTCCACGTTTCACACGTTCCGGGTCTTGGATAACCAACACGCCTTTCTTTAACCCGAACAAGACGAAATGTCCGTCAATATATACTTTATAAGAGGCAACCCCTGTTTCTGCATCGCCTACCTTAAAACGAATGTTTCGATTCGTGCGCCATCCTTGTATCCCTACCGGAGTTACCCGCGGAGCAACGGTATCGACCGCCACGGCAAAACGTCCCAACGAACGAACGCGGGCTTTCACCCACCCGTCGGAGTACGTTCCGCCCATCGACGCACGGCGTTTCCCTGCCTTTTGCACGATATAGTATTTCGAAGTGTCGGACACGGGGAGGTGGCGCACACCGATAGACAAATCGCAATAATCGTGTAAAGGGGTATTGCCGGCATCCAGCACATAGTCTAACGAAACAGCTCCGCTGTCTCCCGTTACCGAAGTGCGAAGCTCAACATTATCGTAGATGTAACCTCGGGGAATCACCAGCTCCATTCCCGGTTCCTGAATCACGTTTGTCCGATTCCAATAAAGCATCTTGCTGTCAGCCTCCTGACGATATTCCGGTATCGGCTGCCGGCGTCCGCGCACGGTGAAACGGTAAGTCTTCCGATTGCCGAAGTTATCTTCCAATACGTAACGGAAATGATAATCGCGCTCCTCATCTATCGTTACGATACCTTTACTTTCACCGGTATGAAGCAGACGCAAGCGATTGCCGGGCAGCGTACGGGAACGCATAATCAGCCTCCGTGTACGTACCAGTTCATCGTAATCCGTAAAGCCGTTAATCATCCGGTTTTCGGCGGGTGCCACCGCATCGGTGGTGCTATTGAATACCTGAACAGAATCGACATAGAGTGTTACGGAATGTACACCATAAAAGTTGGAAGTACCGTCCATATAATCTTTTGCACTGATACCCGTATAGATTTCACCCCATGCGCTGACCGGCTGATTCAGTGAGGCTATCGGGACGAGTTTTTTACGCTGCGAACCGTTTACCACTCCTTTGCCTTCTACGGGATAAAAGCCGACAAGACTTGCCACCGGTGCTTTTTTATCTGAAAGATACCGCTTGAAGTAAGGCATGGGGTCGATATATTCGTCTGTATCCGTACGGCGAAGCTCCAAATGCAAATGCGGACCAGCCGACGAACCTTCGTTTCCGCTCAGCGCGATAACATCGCCCTGCTTTACGGGAAACTGTTCGGGCGTAAACGTCAGGCTGCAAGTAAAAGTCTCGTTAGCATATTGATAGTTGCGCAGATACTGCTGGATTTCCGGGGCAAAAGCCACAATATGCCCGTACACCGAAGTCAATCCGTTAGGATGAGCCACATAAATAGCCTGCCCATACCCTCCGTGGAATACGGCAATGCGTGAAACATACCCGTCTGCGATGCAGCGAATCGGTTTTCCGGTCACACCCTGTGTTTTTATATCCAGTCCGTTATGAAAATGATTGGGACGAAGTTCCCCGAAATTGGCACTCAGCAACAAAGGGAAATCAAATGGCGAACAAAAGTCGACCCGTACAGAATCTTGTGCCTGCATCGAGAGGGCTCCTCCTCCCACAAACACAAACATCAACTTTCGTACAGAAAATAGAACTTGCTTTAATTTCTTTCTCACTTCGTTTCGTCTTTCTTTGCATCTTTATCCGTCGAAGTATTTTCCTCGTCGCCTACCCCGTTCAGTCCTTCTTTGAAATTTTTCACACCCTTTCCCATACCTTTCATCAGTTCGGGAATCTTTTTACCGCCGAAAAGCAGCAATACCACCAACAGGATAATCAGAATTTCCTGTGTGCCCAAGCCTAAAAACAATAGTGTATTCATATCCGTTATCGTTGTTTTATCTTATCTGCGTACAAATATAATAGGATTTTAATAAAAAACGGGCACGAATCACAAGGATTCATGCCCGAAAGTCCATTAAAAAACCGTTATTTACGGAAAGGCGGTTTTACAACCTGCGCTTTCAGCTTACGTCCGCGATTATCCAAATAGATTTCCGTTCCGGGTTTGGCAAAAGCTGTTTCCACATATCCCAACCCGATACCGATTTTACGTATAGGCGACATCGTGCCGGAAGTTACGTGCCCGATGGTTCTCCCTTCGGCGTCGGTCAGTGCATAACCGTGGCGCGGAATGCCTCTGTCTATCATCTCGAAGCCCACCAACTTACGGCTCACACCTTCGGCTTTCTGCTGTTCCAGCGCGGCCCGGTTCGTAAAGTTCTTGCCTTCTACAAACTTGGTTATCCAACCCAATCCGGCTTCGAGCGGTGAAGTGGTGTCATCGATATCGTTACCATAGAGGCAGAATCCCATCTCCAGACGGAGCGTATCACGGGCTCCTAATCCTGCGGGCTTGATGCCAAACTCTTCGCCGGCTTCGAAGATGGCGTCCCATATCTTCATTGCATATTGAGGATAGAAATACAGTTCGAAACCGCCCGCCCCGGTGTATCCGGTATTCGAAATGATAACATTAGGCACACCGGCAAACTCGCCTACACGGAAAGTGTAGTAAGGGATTTCACTCAGGTTGACGGAAGTCAGTTTCTGTAATGCGTCAACCGCTTTCGGTCCTTGAACAGCGAGTTGAGCAATGTTATCGGAAGCATTTTCCAATTCCGCCCCCACCTGATTATGCGAAACACACCAATTCCAATCTTTATCAATATTTGCAGCATTCACTACCAGCATATACTTTTCAGGCTCGTAGGCATATACCAGCAAATCGTCGACTATACCGCCCGTTTCGTTGGGGAAACACGTATATTGGATTTTTCCGGGTGTCAACACAGCAACGTTGTTCGATGTAACTTGTTGAAGGAACTCAAGTGCGTGAGGCCCTTTTACCCAAAACTCGCCCATGTGAGAAACGTCGAACACACCAACGGCATTACATACCGTCAGATGTTCATCAATGATTCCAGAATATTCGATGGGCATGTTATAGCCTGCAAATTCGTGCATTTTTGCGCCAAGCGCAATGTGTTTTTCAGTAAACGGAGTTGTTTTCATAGTGATTTGGTATTAAGAATTAAGTTATTGAAGACCGGCCATATTCTCCGGCCTTCAATATTTACGTTTTATCAATATCTCTTAGCTGTTAGTTCTGCTATTTTTACTACCACATTCATGGCTTTTTCAATTGATTGCACAGGTACAAACTCATAACGTCCGTGGAAGTTCAATCCGCCGGCAAAGATGTTCGGACACGGCAAACCTTTAAATGAGAGTTGCGCACCGTCTGTTCCGCCACGGATGGCTTTTACGTGAGGCTCTACTCCTGCTTCCTGCATGGCAGCGAACGCAATGTCGATAATGTGCATCAACGGCTCTACCTGCTGGCGCATGTTATAATATTGGTCTTTAAGCTCTACCGTAACCAGTTCTTCGCCGTATTTTCCGTTGATACGTGCCGCACAGTCTTGCATAAGTGCCTTGCGCGATTCAAATTTCTCACGGTCGTGGTCGCGGATGATGTACGAAAGCATCGTGCTTTCTACCTCTCCCTCCATGCCTATCAAGTGATAGAATCCTTCGTAGCCTTCGGTAGTTGCGGGTGTTTCATCGGCAGGAAGCATGGAAACAAACTCATTGGCTACCAAGAGCGAATTGATCATCTTGTTTTTGGCATAGCCGGGATGCACGTTGCGTCCTTTTACCTGTACCTTCGCCGCGGCTGCATTGAAGTTTTCAAACTCCAGCTCTCCTACTTCGCCGCCGTCCATCGTATATGCCCATTTCGCTCCGAATTTTTCCACATCAAACTTATGGGCCCCCAGTCCGATTTCTTCGTCGGGGTTAAAACCGATGCGGATTTTTCCGTGCGGGATTTCGGGATGCTGCTTCAAGTAAGCCATCGCACCGATAATCTCGGCAATACCCGCCTTGTCATCGGCACCCAGAAGCGTATGACCATCGGTTACAATCAAGTCTTCACCTACGTGGTCAAGCAATTCGGGGAAACGTTTCGGCGAAAGGATGATTCCTTCTGCTTCACACAAAGCAATGTCTGTACCGTCATAGTTCTCCACGATACGCGGGTTTACATTTTCTCCACTCATGTCGGGGCTGGTGTCAATATGGGCAATGAAGCCGATAACGGGCACAGGACGGTCTACATTCGCAGGAAGCGTAGCGAAAAGGTAACCATTGTCATCGAGCGATATTTCCTCCAGCCCGAGGTCTTCCAACTCTGTTTTCAAATATTGTGCAAACACCATCTGTTTCGGTGTACTGGGGGTAACACCGGTCGATTCATCAGACTGAGTGTCGAATGTTACGTACTTTAAAAAGCGTTCTATTACTGTCATATTCTTTTATGTTATGAAAAATTCGTTGATGTAAAGGTAAAAAATAGCCTCCGAATAGCCAAACCTGTTACCATTTTTTATTAAAAACAGCGGCTATACCTCAAAGTCTTATAACGGATATTCGTTTTTTCAACGAACTTTTGTACTTTTGCACAATATCAATTAACCGAATGTCCCCGACATAACAGTATGAAAAGACTTATTTTTATCTGCATAGCCTGCCTGCTTACGCTCGGCAGTTTTGCACAAGAGCCGCAAGACTCCATTACAAAACCACCTACGATGAGCAAAAAAGAACTGCGACGCCAACGGGTGGCTCAGCGCAATTTCCATTATAATATATTGGGAGGTCCAAGTTTCAGTCCGGACTTTGGCTTGCTGGTGGGAGGAAGCGCACTGATGACTTTCCGGATGAATGCAAAAGATACCACAATGCGCCGCTCGGTGGTGCCGGCCGCTATGGCATTTATGTTCAACGGAGGATTGAACATCATGGTGAAACCGCAGCTTTTCTTTAAAGATGACCGTTTCCGCATTTTCGGACAATTCAGTTATAAGAATACGCAAGAAAACTTTTACGGTGTAGGATATTCTACGAACAAAGACTATGTGCGCAGCGATACCACAAGCCAGTACCGTTACAGCGGAATACAAATCAACCCGTGGTTCTTATTCCGGGTAAGCGATACCGACTTTTTTATCGGACCGCAAATTGATTTGAATTACGACCACATTACCGACCCTGCCAAGTATCTTGTCACCGAATCGAGCTATGTCGAAGCAGGTGGTACGAAAAACGGATATAAGAATTTCAGTTCGGGTGTCGGATTTCTTGCCACTTACGATACACGCGATATTCCTGCAAATCCTTACAAGGGGATTTATCTGAATATCAGCGGCATGATGTATGAAAAGTTTTTGGGAAGCGATACCGAGTTTTACCGCTTCGAGTTAGATTACCGGCAATATAAGTTGGTAGGACAGCGCAAGGTGCTGGCATGGACTGTGCAGAGCAAACACGTATTCGGCGATGTGCCTTTAAATAAATACGTATTAAGCGGAACGCCTTTCGACTTACGCGGATATTACATGGGGCAGTATCGGGACAAGTCTTCTCACATAGCTCTTGTGGAGTACAGGCAAATGTTTAACAACGACCGTAGCAACCGACTGAAAAAAATATTAAGCCATTTGGGATTTGTTGCATGGGGAGGCTGCGGGTTCATGGGACCTACACCGGGGAAAATAGAAGGGGTACTTCCTAACGCCGGACTGGGGTTGCGCATTGAGGTACAGCCTCGTATGAACGTGCGGCTTGATTTCGGGCGGAACTTTATCAACAGACAGAATTTATTTTATTTCAACATGACCGAAGCTTTCTAACGGTATGCGGGGAGATTCTGTCAACACTTGCATCAAACCGCAGGTTCTCATGCCGGCATGAGTTATTTCATCCCATATAAAAATCAGGAGCCACCCGCCGGTAGTTCCTGATTTTGTTTTTATAACAATTCTTTTACCGCTTCCAGCATTCCCTTCTCCAGAATATCATCTAAATACTTTTTCACGAGAGCTGTCAGCCCCGGTATATGGTTTAAGTCTTCATCCCAAATAAATGTTGCGCCCAATACGCCTTTGGCTACTTCCTGCGTGTCGTTCGTTTTCCATAACTTTTGCAGCCATTCTATTATTTCGGGTGAATCATCGGGCTTGATTTCTGTGCCGTCGGCACGATTTCCACCTTTATAATAAACAATCATGGCGGCAAGCCCCAAAACAAGTCCTTCGGGCAATTTGCCTTTACGCGCCAGATAGACCTTTACTCCCGGCAAATCGCGTGTACGGTATTTGGGGAAAGAATTCAGCATGATAGATGTTAAGCGATGATCTACAAAGGGGTTATTAAAACGTTCCAATACGTCATGCGCAAACTGTTCAAGCTCGGCTTTCGGCAAATTCAATGTTTCCATCAACTCGTCAAACATCACCCGATGAATGTATCTGCCGATAACCTCATGACGGCACGCATCACGCACTATGTTTATACCCGACAGATAGGCCACAGGCGATAATACCGTATGAGGACCGTTAAGCAACGTAACTTTCCGCTCGTGGTAGGGCGCCTCAGAATCGACAAACAAGACGTTCAGACCTGCCTTATCAGCCGGAAATTCGGCCGCAACAGATTTCGGAGCCTCGATAACCCACAAGTGAAAAACTTCTGCCTGAACTACCAGATTATCATCATATCCCAACGTATTCTTGATGCGGTCAATATCTTTGTGCGGAAACCCCGGCACAATGCGGTCGACCAACGTGGCATATACTCCGCAAGCCGTTTCAAACCAACGGCGAAACTCATCCCCTAAGTTCCAATGCCTGATATATCGGATAATGGTTTCCTTCAGCCGGTGCCCGTTCAAGAATATCAACTCGCAAGGAAAGATTATCAATCCCTTCGAAGGGTCTCCACCGAACTTCCTGAAACGGTGATAAAGCAACTGGGTCAGCTTGCCCGGATACGAAGCCGCCGGAGCATCGTCAAAACGGCAAGCTGAATCGAAAACAATGCCTGCTTCGGTGGTATTTGATATCACAAAACGCATGTCAGGCTGCTCGGCTAACTTCAGGTAATCGGCAAACTGCGTATAAGGGTTAAGCGCCCGGCTAATGACATCTATTTTAGTCAGACTGTTTACCGGCCGTCCCTTTTCCAGTCCCTGCAAATTTACATGATACAGACAATCTTGCACATTCAAAGCCTCTGCCATTCCGTTTTCGATAGGCTGCACCACCACTACGCTGCCGTTAAAACCGGTCTTTTCATCCATGTTATAGATAATCCAATCGGCAAACGCACGCAAGAAATTACCTTCGCCAAACTGAATGATGCGTTCGGGACGCAAAGTCTTCCCCGCAGTCTTTTTGTTTAAAACTTCCATGTTGTCCAATGATTTGATGTATCGGCAAATATAGAGATTTTTTTGGTCATTATACAGAAAATACATATATTCGTGTTCGATAACGAAGGCTGTATAAGCACGATTTGCCCTCGAAATACACCCTAACAGAGACATCAAACGAATTTATATACGCTTATGAAAAAATTCATGGACGAAAACTTCCTGTTACAGACTCAAACCGCGCAGGAACTTTATCACAATCATGCGGCAAAAATGCCCATCATCGACTACCATTGCCACCTTAGCCCCAAGATGGTGGCAGAAGACCATCAATTTACGTCTATCACTGAAATATGGTTAGGAGGCGACCATTACAAATGGCGTGCGATGCGCGCGAACGGAGTAGCGGAACGATACTGTACGGGAAACGACACATCCGACTGGGAGAAATTTGAAAAATGGGCCGAAACCGTGCCATACACCCTGCGTAATCCACTCTATCACTGGACTCATCTGGAGCTGAAAACAGCTTTCGGCATCGAAAAAGTATTAAATCCTACAACTGCCCGCGAAATATTCGATGAATGTAATGCCAAACTCGCCACACCCGAATACTCGGCACGCAACCTGATGCGCCGCTACCACGTAGAGGCTGTATGTACCACCGACGACCCGACCGACTCTTTGGAATATCATATCGCCACGCGCCAGAGTGGTTTTGAAATAAAAATGCTTCCTACATGGAGGCCGGACAAGGCTATGGCGGTAGAACACCCGGCAGAGTTCCGCACTTATATGGAGAAACTCAGCGAAGTGAGCGGTGTGTCTATCCACCGTTTTGACGATATGGTTACGGCCTTACAAAAACGCCATGACTTTTTCGGCGAACAGGGATGCAAACTGTCTGACCACGGCATTGAAGAATTTTATGCGGAAGATTATACCGATAAAGAAATCGACAGCATATTCAACAAAGTATATGGAGGCAAGCCACTAACCTGCGGAGAAGTACGGAAATTTAAATCAGCAATGCTGGTGATATTCGGGGAAATGGATGCTGAAACAAACTGGACACAACAATTCCATTACGGGGCTTTACGCAACAACAACACGAAGATGTTTAAGCTGCTGGGAGCAGATACGGGGTTCGACTCCATCGGAGAATTTTCCACAGCCACAGCAATGTCGAAATACCTCGACCGGCTGAACAGTGAAGGAAAGCTGGCAAAAACCATCTTGTATAACCTGAATCCGTGTGCGAATGAAGTCGTAGCTACAATGGCAGGAAACTTTCAAGACGGTTCGATACCGGGAAAAATCCAGTTCGGTTCCGGCTGGTGGTTCCTCGACCAGAAAGACGGCATGGAAAAACAGATAAATACATTATCGCTGTTAGGGCTGTTAAGCCGCTTTGTGGGGATGCTGACAGACTCCCGGTCGTTTCTCTCCTATCCGCGCCACGAATATTTCCGCCGTACACTGTGCAACCTCTTGGGAAACGATGTAGAAAACGGCGAAATACCGGAATCTGAAATGACTCGTGTACGCCAAATGGTAGAAGACATCTGTTATAACAACGCCAAGCATTTCTTCAACTTCTAAACATGGATGAAAACCGGAGAGGAAAGTGATTTAAACAGGTTCTTATAGCGAGCTTATTTTCAAGGCTTTACCGCTTAGCCGGAAAGTCGGAAAATTCTACCCATAGCACCGGTCGGTTCTATGGGTAGAAACAGTAAACGCTACCGTATGAAATGAGTAACGCTACCCGTAGTGTTTTCGAGGAGATATACCTGCGGAAACAGAGCCTGAAAACCGGCATCGACATCCTGCTATATCCGATTTAACTATAAGAGCCTGTTTTGAATTTCTCCAAAAAGCTTTCTTGGCTTGATGTTTTCATTTTCGTGTGTGCTTTAGGCGATTTTTTTGTAACTTTGCGTTCCTTTTAACAAAAAGAGTCCGAGAAATGAAAATTAGGTTTATGAGTCTGGGCAGCGGCAGTAGCGGAAATTGCTACTATCTGGGGACAGACATGTATGGCATATTGATTGACGCGGGAATAGGCATCCGCACAGTAAAAAAAATATTCAAAGAACGGGGATTGAGTTTAAGCACAATACGGGCGGTATTTATTACGCACGACCATGCTGACCACATTAAGGCTGTGGGACACTTGGGAGAAAAACATAACATACCCATTTACACTACCCCCGAGATCCATCAAGGCATTCGCCGCAGCTATTGTGTTACAGAGAAGCTAAGCGCCTTGCACATCTGTTACATCCAAAAAGAAGAGACCGTAGAAATAGGCGACTTCAGCATTACGTGTTTTGAAGTGCCTCACGACGGTACAGACAACGTAGGGTATTGTGTTTGCATCGACGGAAAAACATTTACATTCATCACAGATATCGGTCACATAACAGACACTGCCGCCCGATACATCAGCCGGGCGAATTATCTGATTATGGAGGCAAACTATGACGAATCGATGTTGCAGATGGGGCCTTATCCGCAACATTTAAAACAGCGCATCGCCGGCGAAAGAGGGCACATGTGTAACAAAGTGATGGCTGAATTTATAGCCAACCACTTCCCGAAAGACTTGAAATATCTCTGGCTGTGCCACCTGAGCAAAGACAATAACCATCCGGAACTGGCTTATAAAACCGTAGAACTGGCACTAAAAGAAAAAAACATCATCGCAGGAAAAGATGTCGAAGTAATACCTCTGAAACGTACGCTCCCTTCAGAGATGTACTGCTTTGAATAACAGGCACTTGGGAATTTCCCTACACGATATAGGGAAATTCCTTTAAGAAGATAGGAAAAATCATTCGATTATATCATTTTACCCTTCTACCTTTGTAACATCAAACCAAAGGAAAGGAGACCGATATGAAAAAGTTTAAATTATATTTGCTGTTGGCTTTTGCAGCACTGATTATTCCGCTTACCTCCTGTGAGCACGTTGGCATTGGCGTCGAGTTCGGGAATGGTTCAAACAGCTATTACGAAATGACCGATTATTTGTGCAGCCGTCCGTGGGTAGATGAATGGTACGACAACAACGGTACTTATTATCGTCAGGAACTGAACTTTTACCCCGACAATGTAGGCAACGATTACATTTTTACCCAAGACCGCTACGGTTACATTCAGGAGAGCCGTTACACTTTCGTTTGGGACTGGTATAACAGCATATACACCAGCATACGCATGAAATACGGTACAAGAGATTATTCTTATATGGAAAATATATCAATAGGAGGAAACCGGCTAAACTGCCTGCTCGACGGAGAACCCGTGTATTTTGAAGGAAAATAAATGCAAAAATGCTGAACATTACTTATTTTCTTTTGTTTTAAAATTAAGGACAAAAGAAAATCGTTTCCATCATGATAATTAATTTTTTGGTCTTTTTTTAAAAACTGTACACCAAAAGTCTTAACGACTCCGGGTACAGTTTTTTTCTTTATCAAGCCATAGTACCACCCACAATATCCAACAACTCGTTAGTAATTGCCTGTTGACGACTCTTGTTATAGAGCAAGGTCAATTCCTGTATCAAATCATTGGCATTGTCGGTAGCCACTTGCATAGCCATCATACGCGCAGCGTGTTCAGACGCATTCGAGTCAAGCAATGCCGTATATATCTTCATACGCAACACCTTAGGCAGTAATTCTTGCATTACCCTTTCGGCAGAAGGTTCGATGATATAATCGGCTTCCTTATTGCTTGATTCCGAATGTTCATCATCTTCTTTAGAAGACAAATCAATGGGCAGATAAGTTTCGCGCGTCAGAACTTGAGTAGACGTAGACTTAAAATGGTTATATAACAATTCTACCTGCTGGATTTCGCCATCCAAGAATCTATTTATCAAATCCACAGCTAAGTCTGCCGCCTCCTGATAGTTCGGTTTGCCACATAAATGCTGGTAATCCCCCATCGGAACCACGCCTTTTATCTTCTTAACGGCATCGGCGATTTTACGCCCTATCGGATAAACCAGAATGTTTTCACGCCCTATCCGGTTACCGTATTCCTCAACCATTTCGTTTAAATGGCGGATAACATTCATGTTAAATCCACCACATAAACTACTATTCGACGCAAATACTACAACAGCAATCTTCTTTACATCACGTTTCACGGTGAAAGGCGACTCGACCGTAACTCCTGCACTCAAAAAGTTAGTAAGCATACGGTGTAGTCTTCGTTCGTAAGGAAGCATGTTTTCGATAGCTTCCTGCGCCTTATGAAGTTTTGACGAGGATACCATCTTCATCGCCGAAGTAATCTTCAGCGTCCCGTTGATTGAGTTGATTCTTCCTTTTACTTCTTTCAGTGATGCCATGATGCTTATTGTTTAAACTGTCCGGCTGTTTCTGCCGCTACTTTTTCAATAATTGCCGTTATTTCGTCGCTAATCTTTCCGCCTGCCAACACGTCAATAACATCGGCTTGATGATTTGCACGCAAGTTGGTTAAGAACGCATCTTGGAAAACACGTACCTTCTCTAATGGAATATCACGCATCAAACCATGCGTTCCGCAATAAAGAATGGCAACCTGTTCACCTACCGGCATCGGACTATACTGCGGCTGGATAAGCAACTGATTGTTTTTACGTCCGCGGTCGATTGTCATTGCGGTTACAGGGTCCATATCGCTGCTGAACTTCGAAAATGCTTCCAGTTCACGATATTGTGCTTGGTCGATTTTCAAGGTTCCGGCAACCTTCTTCATACTCTTGATTTGGGCGCTACCACCTACACGCGACACTGAGATTCCGACATTGATTGCCGGACGGAAGCCCTGATTGAAGAGGTCTGTTTCAAGAAATATCTGCCCGTCGGTAATAGAAATCACATTGGTCGGGATGTAAGCCGAAACGTCTCCTGCCTGAGTTTCAATGATAGGCAATGCCGTTAACGAACCACCTGCTTTAACTTTTCCTTTCAGGCTTACGGGAAGGTCGTTCATCTGCTCTGCCACTTCCTGCTGGCTGATAATCTTCGCAGCACGCTCCAACAAACGTGAATGCAGATAGAAAATATCGCCCGGATATGCTTCACGCCCTGACGGACGGCGCAAAATCAACGAAACTTCACGGTAGGCTACTGCCTGCTTAGACAAATCATCGTAAACTACCAACGCATGGCGACCGGTATCGCGGAAGAATTCGCCGATAGCAGCTCCCGCAAACGGAGCGAAATACTGCAATGCAGCCGGGTCGGAAGCCGTTGCAGCTACTACTACCGTGTAATCCATCGCACCTTTTTCGCGCAGAGCATTCACGATACTTGCTACCGTAGAACCTTTCTGACCGATAGCTACATAAATACAGTATACGGGATCGCCTGCTTCATAATTAGAACGCTGGTTGATAATGGTATCAATCGCAATGGCTGTCTTTCCAGTCTGACGGTCGCCGATAATCAACTCACGCTGTCCGCGGCCGATAGGAATCATCGCATCAATAGCTTTAAGTCCTGTTTGCAACGGTTCTGTAACAGGCTGACGGAAAATAACTCCCGGAGCTTTACGTTCCAATGGCATTTCAAACAGTTCGCCACCGATTTCTCCTCTTCCGTCCAAAGGTACGCCCAACGGGTCGATAACACGTCCCAGCATACTTTCGCCTACACGGATAGAGGCAATGCGCTTGGTACGTTTTACAATCATACCTTCCTTAATCTGGTCGGTAGGTCCTAACAACACAGCACCTACATTATCTTCTTCCAGATTCATCACCGTACCCATAATACCGTTTTCGAATTGCAGCAACTCATTGGCCTCGGCATTACGCAACCCATAGATACGCGCTACGCCATCGCTCACCTGCAATACGGTTCCCACTTCATCGAATTTCAGAGAAGTATCGATTCCCTGTAACTGCTGAAGCAATACTTCTGAAACTTCACTGGGTTTTATTGTATTCTCTGGCATAATCTTTTTTAATTGAAAATTGAAGAACTGAAAATTAAAAATTAAGTCTGATTCCCTCATGCTTCATAAACAACCGGCATGGATTCTTCATTCTTAATTTTTAATTTTCAATATTCTTTAAACTATTCTTCTGTTTCTCGCAATGAACTGCTGTTTAACCCGCTTCAACTGATTGGCAACGCTGGCATCCAAACGATATCCCGCTACTTCGATGATATAGCCACCGATAATTTTCGGGTCTATTTGAGTATCCAGTTCGACTTTACTTTGCGATTTGCTTCCCACAAAGTTTGCCAGATGTTGTATCAATCGTTTAGAGGGGACGGCAGTTATCAATTTACCCATGAGGATGTTTTTATCTTCCCGATATAAATCAATATATGACCACGCCATGAATTGCAAGAACTTTTCTCTTCTTCCTTCTAACACCAGTTTAAAAAAGCGAAGCAATTCGTTGCTTACCTTTTCTCTTCCCGATGCTTCACGAAGCAAATCAAGTTTCTTATCGGCATCCAACACAGGATTCTCTACCGCACGACGCAAATCGGGAACATCCGTATAATGAGAGGCTAATGACTTCATTTCCTCATATACCTGTCCTTCCTTGCCATTCGCCTTCGCATAAGCGAGCAATGCTTTTGCAAAACGCATAGAAACGACTCCTGTATTCATCATGTATTATTTTTTAGAAGATTCTATCATTTCATCCAACATACGGTCAATCAGTTCTGTTTGCTCTTTCTCGTCGGCCAGCTTGTTACGCATTATTTTTTCAGCAATACCAACCGACAAAACAGCTACCTGACGGCGGATGTCACGGATTGCACTTTCTTTTTCTGTTTCAATCTGTTTCTTCACTTCATCCATCAAGCGTTGTCCTTCGCGTTGAGCACGTTCTTGAGCATCTTTAATGATACGGTCGCGTGTGGCAGCCGCTTCGCTCAAGATACGACCTTGCTCTTCACGAGCCTGAGCCAGAACCTTTTCGCTTTCCTGTTTCACGTTAGCCAACTGTTCGTTAGCTTCCCGTGCCGCTTTCAGAGAATTGTCTATATAAGCCTTCCTTTCGTCTACCATCTTGATGACTACCGGAAAACCGTACTTAGCCAATATAAAGAAAACGACTCCGAACGTGATAAGCATCCAGATAAGCAATCCCGGATCCGGAGTTAGTAATCCCATAACGCTTTATTAATTATAAGAACAAAGTCAACAAACATACTACGATGGCAATCAAAGCCACACCTTCAACCAAAGCGGCTGCAATAATCATACTCATACGCAGGTCGCCTGATGCTTCCGGCTGACGAGCCATTGCTTCCATAGCAGAACCACCAATTCTACCGATACCGATACCTGCACCTAATACTGCAATACCTGCGCCAATAGCAGCACCTAATTTACTAATACCAACACCTGCAGCTGCCTGCAATAAAACTGACAATAACATAATTTTTTCGTTTTTTAATGGTTATACTTTTATTTCTTTTAATTTCTTTTATTTGGCTTCATGACCTTTCACCCGTGACAGTCCGATAAAAACAGCAGACAGCATGGTGAATACATAAGCCTGAATGAACGCAACCAAGATTTCAAGGGCATTCATAAAAATACCGAATACTACAGCGACAAACGTCATCGAGCCGTTTATAATAGGGCCTGCTTTTACCGTAATAAAGATGATGGCTATCAAACTTAATACGGCTGCATGACCTGCCATTATGTTGGCGAAAAGACGAATCATCAATGCAAACGGTTTGGTAAATATACCGAAGAATTCAATCAACGGCATCATAGGAACCGGAGCTTTCAACCACGTAGGCACGTCTGGCCAAAATATCTCCTTCCAATACTCCTTCGTTCCAAAGATATTGGTCAAAAGGAACGTACACAAAGCTAACACCAATGTAATAGCAATGTTACCGGTAACGTTTGCTCCTCCCGGAAAGATAGGAATCAACCCCATCAAATTGTTGACCAGCACAAAGAAGAAGGCCGTCAACAAGTAAGGCGCATACCGCTTGTAATCTTCACCCACACACCCTTTGATTACATCATCGTAAATCATCAGGATGAGTGCTTCCATCATACCCACACCGCCGCGCGGAGCGCTTTGCTCCACAGGATGTTTCTTATACCAGCGCGCACAGGCTATCATGATAACCACCAATATCGCACTGTTGATAAACAGTCCCAACACGTCTTTGGTAATGGAAATGTCAAACGGTCTTATTTCTGCACCCGCAGCATCCCGCTCTACGATTTTGCCGTCGTAGGCTCCGCCTTCCGCAATGTACAAGCCCTCATATTCTTCTCCCCCCTCTAATTTAGAAGAAGAAAAAACATGCCAGCCCGTACTGCTCTTTACGATTACCGGGAGCGGTATGCTGAGTGAAGTATTGCCGAACGTTGCGATATGCCATTCATAAGCATCGCCGATATGTCCGAACACCAATTCATTCACGTCCACATCCGCAGCTTCATCGTTCTGAGCCTTCAGCGTTTCTGCCGGAACTATCGCCAACAGGAGCAGAAGCATTACTATGTACCGTAGTTTTTTCATTGTTTGCTTGTTTTCTTAATTTCAGTTTCGCTTCAAAACGAAGGAAGAAACGGGTCTCGAATATCAGAAACGCAAAATAGAACAGGATAAACGTTGCAAAAAAAGCCACCACCTCATGTCCTATCACGAATCCGTAGAATAACAGTATCAATATACTCAGGATAAACTTCAATGTCTTACACACAAGGTAAGTCATCGCTATTTTGTCTAGCCCCAAGCTATAATTGAACGCGAACATGTAGATGTAAAACAGCCCGAAAAGATAAAAGAATATCGGAATGGCGGGAAACCACAAAAAATACCTTTCAGGGATAAATATATGATATACCAATGCCACCACTGCTGTCAGAATCACTCCTATGACAGTCAATTCTTTTATAAACTTTTTCTTTACGGCTAACAAAAACATTTCATCACACAGTTTTTCATTCGTAAAACTATAAAAAACATATTCGGTTCAACGTCCGCTTCCACTCTTTTCAAAGCTCTGCGCAGACTGAAATCTGATTATCTCTAACTTCTACGAATCCTCCCTTTATTTCTAAAGAGTGTGTTTCCTTTCCGGCCACATATCTCACTTCTCCCGCTACCAACGACGATATTATCGGAGCATGGTTTACCAAAACCTGAAATTCTCCTAATTCTCCCGGCAATACCACCGAATCCGCTTTTCCATCGTAAACGGTACGTTCGGGTGAAACAATAACCAGATGAAGTTCTTTCATAATTAACTTATTTTTGAGTTTCCGAGCCATGAGCCTGTTTTAAGCTACAAGCCCTAAAAACTTAAAATTATCCTTTAGCTGCCTCCAGCAATTTCTTTCCTTTCGCTATGGCATCTTCGATGGTACCCACATTCAAGAATGCCTGTTCGGGTAAGTAATCCACCTCACCGTCCAGAATCATCTTGAATCCTTTAATTGTATCCTCGATAGAAACCATCACGCCCGGAACACCTGTAAACTGTTCTGCCACGGCAAAGGGCTGTGAGAGGAATCGCTGTACACGACGGGCACGGTTCACAGTCAAACGGTCTTCATCCGAAAGTTCATCCATACCCAAGATAGAGATGATATCCTGCAACTCCTTATTGCGTTGAAGAATCTGTTTTACTCGTTGGGCAGTTTCGTAATGTTCTTTACCTACAATCAGCGGGTCAAGAATACGAGATGTAGAATCCAACGGGTCAACAGCCGGATAAATACCTAACTCCGTAATCTTACGGCTCAACACAGTGGTTGCGTCCAAGTGAGTAAAAGTAGTAGCCGGAGCCGGGTCGGTCAAGTCGTCGGCAGGGACATAGACAGCCTGTACAGAAGTAATAGATCCATTCTTGGTAGAGGTGATTCGCTCCTGCATCTGTCCCATTTCCGTAGCCAACGTTGGCTGATAACCTACGGCAGAAGGCATACGTCCCAGCAATGCTGAAACTTCCGAACCTGCCTGAGTGAAACGGAATATATTATCAATGAAGAACAATATATCACGCGGTCCGTTATCTCCCGTCTTGCGGTCGCGGAAAGATTCGGCAAGCGTCAAGCCGGAAAGTGCTACTGACTGACGTGCGCCGGGAGGCTCATTCATCTGCCCGAACACCATTGCCACCTGCGATTTTTCCACTTCGTTATAATCTACTTTCGACAAGTCCCAATTTCCTTCTTCCATGCTTTTCAGGAACTCATCGCCATAACGAATTACGCCTGACTCAATCATTTCGCGCAGCAAGTCGTTACCTTCACGGGTACGTTCTCCTACTCCTGCAAACACGGAAAATCCATTGTGCCGCTTGGCAATGTTGTTAATCAATTCTTTGATAAGCACGGTTTTTCCAACACCGGCTCCACCAAACAAACCGATTTTACCTCCCTTCAGATAAGGTTCCAAAAGGTCGATAACTTTAATACCCGTAAACAGGACTTCCTGAGTTGTCGCCAAATCTTCAAATTTCGGCGGTTCGCGATGGATAGGAAAGCCGTCTTTCTTTTCCAACTCTCGCATTCCGTCAATAGCGTCACCAACGACATTCATCACGCGTCCCTTAATTTGATTACCCACCGGCATCGTGATAGACTGACCGGTAGTCATGACTTCCATTCCACGCTGTAATCCGTCCGTACTGTCCATTGCAACGGTACGCACCGTGTCTTCACCAATATGCTGCTGCACTTCCACTACCAGCGTACGACCATCCTTACGTGTGATGGTCAACGCATCGTGGATATTAGGCAAAGCACGTTCAGCGTCCTGTCCTCCCTTCAACTTGAAGTGAACGTCGACCACCGGACCGATTACCTGTGAAATATGTCCAACGATTTTTGACATAAGCTTCCTATTAGTTTGTTAAATGTTTGACTAATTCTGTACCGCAAATTTAAAAAATAATCTTTCAAAAGTGTACTATCGAGTAACATTTTTTAGCCGCAAAATGTAAATATATACCATAAATCAAGAAAATCTGCCTGCTTCATTTTATGCCGACCGATATTTATAAACACTTTTTCACACAAAAACCTTACAAATCACCTTTCAGGGGTTCTCCTAAAGGCATCATTCGCCTATCACCGTAGCCACAATGTGTCTGCCTCCGCCGTGATTTCTGAACTCACAGAGGTAAATTCCCTGCCATGTGCCCAGATTAAAACGCCCGTCGGTGATGGGTATCGTGAGGCTTGCACCTACAATCGTCGACTTGGCATGGGCGGGCATGTCGTCCCAGCCTTCCAGCGTATGGTCGTACCACGACTCCCGCTCTTTTACCAGATTATTAAAAATCTTCTCCATGTCGCCGCGCACATCGGGGTCGCAATTCTCGTTGACAGACAATGCGGCACTGGTATGCTGAATAAAAAGATTTACAAGCCCCACACGGGGAAGGTTCGGCAAATGGGCTGCCACCTCTCCGGTTATCAAATGAAAGCCTCGTGCACGAGGTCTTAACACAAATTCTGTTTGTTGTATCATATATATAATAATGTATATAAAGTTTGCCACGGAAATACAGATTATCCGTCAGACCGGCATACGCAAAATGAATACCCGTTTTATCACCACCGCCTTTTTCTTCATACCCAAACCGGGCTCAACATTCGCTTCAGTCTTCCCATTACAAATTAAATAAAGAAATATTTGTTTATAAAACAATTTCTATATATTTTTGCTTCATAGACAATAAATTAATAACAACTCTATAAAACAAGACAACTATGGACAAGATTCAGATTGGCACAAACGCAGGCATTGTCTGGAATATCTTAAAGGACAATGCTCACTGGAATTACGAAGACCTTAAAGAAGCCTCTGGCTTATCAGACAGAGACCTTAACGCAGCTATCGGATGGTTGGCGCGTGAAGACAAAATAGATTTCGACATAAATGAAAACCAAGACAAATTATTTCTTCACGTAAATGTTTACATCGGATAAGCGCCTTTTCTGTTTACAAAGTCGGAAAGAAAAAGATTTACAACAGCAAGGATATTCCAAAACAAATGTCGCCCTCGGCGTTTTTTGGAATATCCTTGTTTATTGATGCCGTCTCTCACACTATCTTATTTACTCTTACGCCCGGAAAATCGTTCAGAAACATCAGCAGCAATCCTTCTTCATTCATGCGCTTTGCCTTAATCACCATGCTGACGTGAAACATCTTCCTGCCGTCTTCGTATGAATGATTCATCTCATACGACGAAACCTGATAATCTTTCGAATTAAATTTTGCCGAAACGTCTTTCAGTATCTCTTCGTTTTCCGTCGAAAACTCAATAATCATATTCCGCATCCCGAAACTTTTAAAGCAACGGCTCAACACCTCCAGCCCGATGAGAACCATCAGTGTGGCCGATATGCCGATAACATACATTCCTGCGCCTATCGCCAGTCCGATGCCGGAAGTAGCCCATACACCGGCAGCAGTGGTCAGCCCTCTCACCACTTGCTTTTGCAGTAAAATAATCGTACCCGCACCGATAAAGCCAATGCCGCTCACCACTTGGGATGCCAAACGGCTGGGGTCGAGATGGATTAAATCTTTCTTCAACACATCGGAAAAACCATATTGCGACACAATCATCAGCAGAGCGCTGCCTAACGCCACCAGAAAATGAGTGCGATACCCTGCTTCTTTGGCGCGATACTCTCGCTCCAGACCAATCATTACCCCCATCATGCCTGCTACAAAAAGCCTGAGAACAAAATCTGTATATAAATTCATACCAAAAACCTTTCTTTATCTTTATTTCCGCAAGTTAGGGAAAAAATCGGATATATCATACAACAATTTCCACCAATGTTATCAAGCGATGACAGGCATCCGCAAGACATGCGGAGGGCATTCCTGATACATATCTGATTTACAGCTACTTTCTTAATTTCCCCCGGCTAAGTTTGAAACTTGAAAACACTAACGGTAGAACCGATAAACACTACGAATAGAAACAGTCAGCGCATCCGCATGGGCGGGGTAACACTAACGGTAGCGTTTTTCGGGGTATAGCGGCAGCCTATTTCTTCCCGCATTTTCGCCTGACAAATGAAGTTTAAACAGTTTCAAAGCCCTGAATCCGAGAAGATATTCAAAGTATTATATTATATTTGCAAACAAAATCTCATCACTTAATCTTTTCGTATGAAATATAAACTTTTGGTATTGGATTTAGACGGTACTTTAACCAACTCGAAAAAAGAAATAACCCGGCACACGAAAGAAACGCTGATAAAAGCCCAAGAAGCCGGACTGAAAGTCGTACTTGCTTCCGGACGCCCCACGTATGGCGTTGCTCCGCTGGCGAACGAGCTGGAACTGCAAAAATACGAGGGCTACATATTGGCTTATAACGGGGGTGAAATCATTGATTGGACAACACGCGAACTGATGTATGAAAAGCAACTCGACAGCGATTTGCTGCCCTACCTGTACCGCTGTGCCAAAGAAAACGATTTTGCCATCGTTACTTATGAAAACGAGTACGTATTGACAGAAAAGCCCGATGATGAATATGTATTAAAGGAAGCGCTGCTCAACGTTATGAAAATAAAGAAAGTAGACAACTTTCTGGAGGCTGTGAAACATCCCATCACGAAATGCCTGATAGTAGGCGAACCTTCCCGGCTCGCTCTTCTTGAAAAAGAAATGTATGAAAAATTAAAAGACCGCATGGGGGTGTTCCGCTCAGAGCCTTACTTTCTGGAGTTAGTGCCCAAAGGTATCGACAAAGCGCAATCGCTGTCTGTATTGCTGGAAGAAATCGGCATGACGAAAAACGAGATGATCGCCATAGGCGACGGGTTCAATGACCTGTCTATGATTCAATACGCCGGATTAGGCATTGCGATGGAGAACGCGCAAGACGTCGTAAAACAAGCCGCAGACTTTATCACTCTTTCCAATGAAGAAGATGGTGTGGCATACGCCGTAGAGAAATTTTATCTGGATAACAGCCCATCTTCTCTGTAAGCAGCAGGCCGGGGAAAATACTGAAACAAAAAAATCGGGAGGATGTCGTAAAAACATTCTCCCGATTTTTATAAAGAAAAGCCTTTCGGTTATTTCAAAATATCCAGTTGCTTAAAGCATTTAACCAGCTTATCAATAGCAAAATCAACTTGCTCTTGCGTATGCGTAGCCATCAGTGCGAAACGAACCAGCGTGTCTTGGGGCGCACATGCAGGCGGAATCACCGGATTGATAAACACACCTTCGTCGAAAGCCAGCTTGGTTACCTCGAACGTTTTATCAGTATCGCGTACGTACAAGGGGATAATCGGGCTTTCGGTATCGCCTATCTCAAACCCGGCATCGCGGAAACGCTTTAAAGCGTAGTTAGTTATCTTCCACAGGTTTTCCTGACGTTCCGGCTCTGTTTTCAGGATATGGAGCGCCTCTTTAGCCGCTGCCGTGGCTGCCGGAGTATTACTTGCTTGGAAAATATAAGAACGTGCATTGTGGCGCAACCAGTTGATTACATCTTTATCACCTGCAACAAAACCGCCGATAGAAGCCAGCGACTTACTGAATGTACCCATGATAAGGTCAATGTCTGCCGTCAGTCCGAAGTGGTCACACACACCGCGTCCGTTTCTTCCGAACACGCCCAAACCGTGAGCCTCGTCTACATAAATACAAGCATTATATTTCTTTTTCAGCCTTACGATTTCGGGCAAATTAGCCAAGTCGCCTTCCATCGAGAAAACACTGTCTACCACGATTAACTTCAGCGCATCGGGTTCGCATTTCTGAAGTTCTTTTTCCAAAGCATCCATATCATTATGCTTGTACTTCAACTGAGTAGCAAACGAAAGACGACGTCCGTCGACAATAGACGCATGGTCGCGGTCATCACAAATAATGTAATCACCTCTTCCCGCTAACTGGGGGATAACTCCCTCGTTTACCGTAAATCCCGTAGAGAAACAAAGTGCTTCATCTTTTCCTACAAACTCCGCCAGCTCCTTTTCCAATTCAATATGAATATCAAGCGTACCGTTCAACAAACGAGACCCTGCACATCCTGTACCATACTTACGGGTTGCAGCAATGGCTGCCTCGATAATGCGTTTGTCGTAAGTCAGTCCCATATAAGAATTAGAACCAAACATCAGGACTTTTTTCCCGTCCATCATTACTTCTGTGTCCTGAGCGCTGTCTATCTCACGAAAATAAGGATATACGCCTCTCTCCATATACATTTGAGGCACTCTGTATCTGCTCAGTCTTTCTTGTAATATTCCCATATTTTATTTTGGTAAACCGTTTCCGGCTGTTTATAATAAATTATTAATACTCGCCAATATCCTGTTAAGAAATATCGCGCAAAGATAACAATTTATCCTAACACGTACACAATCGACTAAAAAAAAACTTAGCAAGATACCAATTTATCCATAACAAAGTAAGGATTTTAAAATTAAGAATGTTACTTTTGTAACCTGATTTTTTCAGGATAAACCTCAAAAAAGATGGAGAAGAAACGCATTACGTTTATAATAAACCCTATTTCGGGAACTAACGGAAAAGAAATTATACTGCGGCTGATTAATGAACTGATAGACCGCTCGAAATACGACTATTCCATACGCAAGACCGAGTATGCAGGACATGCAACGGAAATTGCGAGACAAGCTGTAAAAGAGCATGTAGACATCGTAGTAGCCATTGGCGGAGACGGTACTATCAATGAAATAGGACGTTCACTTATCCATACTGACACCGCACTGGGTATCATCCCTTGCGGTTCGGGAAATGGACTTGCCCGGCATTTACATATCCCAATGGACCCCAAAGGGGCTATTTATACGCTTAACGCGGGTATTATCAAGAACATCGATTACGGGATTATAGACGGGCGTCCGTTTTTCTGTACGTGCGGGGTGGGATTCGACGCTTTCGTAAGTTTGAAATTTGCCGATTCCGGCAAGCGGGGGTTACTGACTTATCTGGAAAACACCCTGCACGAAAGCCTGAGGTATCGTCCTGAAACATACGAAATAGAAAATTCGACTGGAACGGTACGCTATAAGGCTTTCTTAATAGCTTGCGCCAACGCTTCGCAATATGGGAACAATGCTTACATTGCCCCTCAAGCATCACTGACCGACGGAATGATGGATATTACGGTATTAGAACCTTTTACGGTGTTAGACGTCCCGTCGTTGTCGTTTCAGCTTTTTAATAAGACCATCGACCAGAACAGTTGCATCAAAACCATGCGAGATGACCGTATTATCATCCACCGGGCCAAAGAAGGAGTCTTTCATTTTGATGGCGACCCCGCTATGGGAGGAAAAGACCTAAAGGTGGAAATCGTTCATCAGGGACTGCATGTTATTGCACCGATGAAGCCCGCAAGGATGTATGAACAGCCGTTCAATATTTTACAGCACTTTACCGACTTCATAGGAAGACGCCCCATCAGCACGACTATATCGGACAGACACAAGCAATTACTCATGCTCAACCAGAATATACTGAGAAGGCTGTCTAAGAAATAAAAAGATAAAAGTCTTTCATCAGTGCGGTAAATTCCGGAGTATAGACTTTAGGAGCTGTTTCTATCGTAAGGTGTCCGACCTGCGTTTCGGTTGATTTATCTCTCGAAAACGCCATCAACACTCGCTTTGCAGGCATATTCGGTTTGGTGTAAACCCACGTTTGCTTACTCAAGAACAGCTTGAACTTTGTGGCAAGCGCAATAAAATCGGAGGCTGCATTGGCCGGCAGAACAACGGAGAATGTTCCATCATCGGTTAAAAGCACGGATACAGCCTGCAAAAGAGAATGGAAATCAAGTTCATCGGTATGCCGCGCTGTGTTCCGCTGTGCTTCGGGACATTTCACGTCTTCTGCAAAATACGGAGGGTTGGATAAAATGACATCAAACTTTGTGTCGCACTCGTTTGCCATCACCCGTACGTCTTGCCGGGCAATGGTAATCTGCCCGCTCCACTGCGATGCCATCACGTTTTCCCGGGCTTGAATCACCGCGTCTTCGTCAATATCAATCCCTAACACAGAAGCATCGCAACGCTGGGCAATCATCAATGCAATCAAACCGCTTCCTGTACCCACATCCAATATTTTTTCCGCACGCGAAACGTCTGCCCAAGCACCTATCAAAACTCCGTCTGTACCAACCTTCATGGCACATTTATCGTGATAAACCGTAAATTGCTTAAATTTAAAATAAGGATTTGCCATATAACCGAAAACTTGTTTGCGCGCCAAAAGTAAGCAAAATGATGTTTATCTGCGAACAATTCAGTATATATTCACTATTATTAATGTATTTGCCGCCCCTGTTTGTTCCGTATTTAATGCAGAATGATTAACTTTGTAGCCGCTTTTGAAAAAGCCAAACACACTACTGAATGAGATTATGATAAAAAAAAGTCGAAAAGAAAATATTCTAATGAACACAGACAGCGAAGACATTTCGATGTTGGCTGAAATAGAAACAGTGCCAAGAGAAGTAACGGAAGAAGAACTGGAGCAGGAGTTTCCGGTTATGACTTTACGCAACATGGTTATGTTTCCATCGGTTGTCATGCCTATTACGGCAGGACGCCGCACCACACTGAAGCTGGTAAACGCTGCTTTAAAAAATAGTTCCTCTATCGTTATTGCTACACAAAAGCTCAGCGAAGTGGAAAATCCGGGGTACAAAGACCTCTACCCTACGGCTGTTATAGGCAAGGTTTTACGTGTATTCGAAATGCCGGGAGGAAACACTACGGTTATTCTTCAGGCTAACGGGCCTAAAGTCCATTTAGATGAAATAACCTCCGTACGTCCTTACCTCAAAGGCAAAGTAACGCCTATAAAAGAAACAATGGAGGCGGAAGATTCGGATGAGTTTAAGGCATTGATGGATACCTGCCGCGAACAGTGTCTGAAGTTTGTCGAAACGTCGGAACACATGAGTCCGGACACTTCGTTTGCCATTAAAAATTTGGATAACTCGGAATTATTGGTGAACTTCGTATGTACGAATTTCCCTTTTTCCATCGAAGAAAAGTTTGAATTGCTCGACCTCAATACGCTGAAGGAACGATTATACCGGCTTATTCAGATATTGAATAAGGAAGTCCAACTGGCTGCCTTGAAGCAAAGCATCCAAATGCGTACACGCGAGGAAATTGACCGCCAGCAGCGTGAATACTTCTTGCAACAGCAGATAAAAAACATCCAAGACGAGCTGGGGAACGGACAGAACGATGAGATAGACGAACTCCGCCAAAAAGGTGAACAGAAACACTGGAAAAAAGAAGTTGCCGAAATCTTCGAACGCGAGGTAAGCAAACTTGAACGCATCAATCCGCAATCGCCGGACTATAACGTGCAACTGACTTACCTGCAAACACTGCTTGCGTTGCCGTGGGATGTTTATACAACCGATGTCATTAACATAACAAACGCCGAAAAGATTCTGAATAAAGACCATTACGGACTGGAAAAAGTAAAAGAACGTATATTGGAACATTTGGCGGTATTGAAGCTGAAGGGCGATTTGAAATCTCCCATCATTTGCTTGTACGGACCTCCGGGAGTAGGAAAAACATCTTTGGGACGTTCTATCGCAGCTTCGTTGAAACGGAAATATGTGCGTATGTCATTGGGTGGAGTACACGATGAAGCAGAGATTCGAGGACATCGCAAAACTTATATAGGTGCGATGCCGGGACGTATTATCAAGAGTCTGATAAAAGCTGAAACCTCAAATCCGGTAGTTATCTTGGATGAAATTGATAAATTAGGCAGAGACCGTCAGGGAGACCCAAGTTCGGCTATGCTCGAAGTGCTTGATCCGGAACAGAACAATACGTTCCACGATAATTACATTGACATCGATTATGATTTGTCGAAAGTCATGTTTATCGCCACTGCAAATAACTTATCTACGATTCCTACTCCCTTGCTCGACCGCATGGAGTTGATAGAAGTCAGCGGATACATCACCGAAGAAAAAATTGAGATAGCACGCCGCCATTTGATTCCGAAAGAAATGGAAACAAACGGACTGAAAAAAGAACACGTTAAGTTCACAAAGGCTGCCATCGAATACATCATTGAAAACTACACCCGTGAAAGCGGAGTGCGTGAGCTGGAAAAGAAAATCAACAAAGTGATGCGGAAAATTGCGCTGGAGATAGCAAGCGACAAATTTACTGAACAACACGAGTTGAAACCGTCTGATATTCCGAACTATCTCGGTACACCTGAATACTCTCGTGACAAGTATCAAGGCAATGAATATGCCGGAGTGGTTACCGGATTGGCTTGGACGGCCGTGGGAGGAGAAATACTTTTTGTTGAAACCAGTCTGAGCAAAGGAAAAGGAAGCCGGCTCACGCTTACAGGTAATCTGGGAGACGTGATGAAAGAATCGGCAATGCTGGCACTGGAATACCTGAAATCACATAGCCATTTGTTAGACTTGCCGGAAGGTATTTTCGATAATTGGAATATTCATATCCATGTGCCCGAAGGTGCAATTCCTAAAGACGGGCCTTCGGCAGGCATTACAATGGTTACCTCACTGGCTTCTGCATTGACCCAACGAAAAGTTAAACCTAATCTGGCAATGACAGGAGAAATTACCTTGCGCGGAAAGGTATTGCCCGTAGGCGGTATCAAGGAAAAAATTCTGGCTGCCAAACGTGCCGGTATCAAGGATATTATCCTTTGCGAGGAAAACCGTAAAAACATAGAGGAAATACAGCCGTTGTATCTGCAAGGCTTGACTTTCCATTATGTAAAAGACATCAAGGAGGTATTAGATTTGGCATTGACCGATGAGAAAGTGGCAGATGCCATTGATTTTACCGTAACCGAGGAACAGAAAGAAGAAAAGAAATGAAATTTGAACTGCAATACACAGATGCACGCTCGAATGCGCGTGCCGGATTAATCACTACCGACCACGGGCAGATAGAAACACCTATCTTTATGCCTGTGGGAACCGCCGGCACGGTAAAAGGCGTACACTTGCGTGAGTTAAAAGAAGATATTAAGGCGCAAATAATTTTGGGGAATACCTACCATCTTTATTTGCGTCCGGGGTTAGACATCATCGAAGGAGCAGGAGGCTTGCATAAATTCAACGGATTCGACCGCCCGATGCTGACCGACAGTGGAGGATTCCAAGTGTTCTCGCTTTCGGGTATCCGGAAGATGAAGGAAGAAGGCGTGGAGTTCCGTTCCCACATCGACGGTTCAAAACATTTGTTTACACCCGAAAGAGTGATGGATATCGAACGTACCATCGGTGCGGATATCATGATGGCGTTTGATGAATGTGCACCGGGAACGTCTGATTATAACTATGCCAAGAAATCAATGGAGCTGACTCACCGCTGGCTGGACCGTTGCATTACGCGCTTTAACGAAACAGAGCCTAAATACGGATATAACCAGTCTCTTTTCCCCATCGTGCAAGGTTGCGTTTATCCGGATTTGCGCCGGCGTTCTGCCGAATACATTGCGTCTAAGAATGCCGACGGAAATGCTATCGGCGGACTTGCGGTAGGCGAACCGACCGAGAAGATGTATGAGATGATTGAGGTGGTCAACGAGATACTGCCTGCCGACCGTCCGCGCTATCTGATGGGAGTGGGTACGCCTGTCAACATCTTAGAGGGTATCGAGCGAGGTGTGGATATGTTCGACTGTGTGATGCCTACGCGCAACGGGCGTAACGGTATGCTCTTTACAAAAGATGGCATCATGAACATGCGCAACAAGAAATGGGAGAACGACTATTCCCCCATCGAAGCAGACGGAGCTTCGTACGTTGATACCGCATACAGCCGTGCTTATTTGCGCCATCTCTTCCATGCACAAGAACTTCTTGCCCTACAAATCGCTTCTATCCACAACCTTGCCTTCTACTTATGGCTGGTAAAAGAAGCCCGCAAACATATCATTGCAGGAGATTTCTCTACGTGGAAACCCATGATGGTAAAACGCTTGTCTACACGATTATGAAAATACCGGTAAACATAAAACAACTGTTCAAACAAAAGTGGCTGAAGAGGCTTGACAGGTACATCATCGTCAAGTTCTTAGGTACTTATTTCTTTGCCATCGCGCTGATTATTTCAATCGCCGTTGTGTTTGACATCAATGAAAACATTGATGACTTTATCAAGAACAAAGCGCCGCTCAAGGCTATTGCCTTCGATTATTACCTGAACTTCATCCCCTACTACACCAACCTGTTCAGCCCGCTGTTTGTGTTTATCGCCGTTATTTTCTTCACCTCGAAGCTGGCGGAAAACTCCGAAATCATCGCCATGTTTTCTACGGGCATGAGTTTCAAGCGGCTGATGGTGCCTTACATGATTTCTGCTGCCATCATTGCGCTGGTTACTTATGTGCTAAGTACCGAAGTCATACCCACGGGAAGCGTAACGCGACTGGAGTTCGAACGGGTGTATAAGAATAAAAAATCGTCCGACTATGCCCGAAACATCCAACTTGAAGTAGACAGCGGTGTCATCGCCTACATGGAACGGTACGAAGATTATAATAAAACGGGGTATCGGTTTTCGCTGGACAAATTCGAAGACCATAAGCTGGTTTCCCACCTTACCGCCCGGCGGATTACCTATGATACGGCTCAGGTACATAAGTGGATTATCAAAGACTACATGCTGCGCGAGATGAAGGGAATGCGGGAAACCATCACCAAAGGCGACCGTATCGACTCTATCATCAACATGGAGCCGCAGGACTTTCTTATCACCCGAGGCCAGCAGGAAACCATGACCAGCCCGCAGCTGAGGGAGTATATCGACAAACAGAAACAGCGCGGATTTGCCAACATCAAGGTGTTCGAAGTAGAATACTATCGGCGTATAGCCACTTCGTTTGCCGCGTTCATCCTTACCGTTATCGGGCTTTCACTCTCCTCGCAGAAGCGAAAAGGTGGAATGGGATTACACTTGGGTATCGGTATCGGACTGAGTTTCTCGTACATTCTGTTCCAAACCATATCATCGACTTTTGCCATCAACGGCAATATGCATCCGAATCTTGCTGTCTGGATTCCGAACATCATTTACGTCTTTATAGCAGTATATTTATACCGCAAGGCACCGAAGTAGGGAACAAGTTGGTAATGAAGCAATTCAATCTTCACAGTGAGCTTGAAAAACACTAACGGTAGAACCGGTCAACACTATGGGTAGAAATGGTCAACGCTACCGCAAGAAATGCCCCACGCTAACGGTAGCGTTTTTCGGGACAGGCTCAATAAAAAAAGTTGCAATGAATTTGCGTAACGCGCTTTCATTGCAACTTTTGCTTTTTTTGTTGTATTCACTTTTTTCTTTCCCAACGGGGAGCCTTATCGGTTAAGATACAAGGCCAATTCGTCTGCGGTTACGTTCTTGGCAACAATCACTCCGCGGCTGTCGACCAAGTAATTTTTAAAACCGCTTTTCAAATCGTACGATTTGAATACTTCCGAATCTTCCCCTTCCATTTCCAGATGACAGACCTCTTTGTCTATCCCGTCTTGACGTACCGCCGCATCAAAAACCGAGCGGTAACGGTCGAACGAAATGGAAATCAACTTCACGCGGGCATCTTTTTCTACGGCATGACTCAGCGTTGCGTTCGTCATTCGCGAAGCTGCATCGTAGCTTGCCCAAAAGCTCAACAAGGTGTAACTACCATCGGCAGCGTGCAGGTTGAGCGGCTGCACTTCGTTGCAGAGTGCCAACTCGGGGACTCTCGTACCCACAGCCAGCTTCTCAGTAAATACACTCTCTCTGCTGAATGAAAAAGAGAGTAAGGAACCGGTTATTAATACAACAAAAAACCATTTTACATTTTTAATCATGTAATTTGATTTTAGTTAATACTATCCGGGACTGTCCTTTTACAGTAATTTCCGCCCGGAACATTATTTCCAAGACACCTCTTGCCACAGAAATATCTCTTTCTCTTCGGAAATCCGGTGCAAAGGTAAATCTTTTCGAATAAAAAACGAAAAACAACGAATAAAATTTATGTTTTACAGCATGAGTTTTATACTTGTTTAATAAAAACTCCCCCTAAATACGCCCGAAAGCGATATAATTTGTACATTTGCATAGATAAATTAACCCCATGGAAACTAAAACAGAACTGATATTAATCCGCATCAGCGGTGTGGATCGTCCGGGATTGACGGCTTCAATCACCGAAATCTTATCGGAATATGATGTAGACATTATGGATATCGGTCAGGCTGATATTCATAGCACGCTTTCGCTCGGTATTCTTTTCAAATGTCATGACAAGGATTCGGGAAATATCATGAAGGAGCTGCTTTTCAAGGCATCTGCATTGGGTATCAACATCCGCTTTTATCCCATTTCGGCAGAGGAATATGAAGAATGGGTAAACATGCAAGGGAAAAACCGGTACATTCTTACCCTGCTGGGCAGAAAGCTGACCGCCGCACAGATAGCGGGAGCTACCAAGATATTGGCGCAGCACCAGTTGAACATCGATGGCATCCGGCGCCTGACGGGACGTATTCCGCTGGACGAGAAAAAAGCGAACGTAAGGGCTTGTATCGAACTTTCGGTTCGTGGCACTCCGAAAAACAAAGAGGAACTGCAAAGCCAACTGATGCAGTTAAGCAGCTCGCTTTCAATGGATTTTTCGTTCCAGTTGGACAATATGTATCGCCGTATGCGCCGGTTGATTTGTTTCGATATGGACTCTACACTGATAGAAACCGAGGTTATTGATGAGCTGGCGATACGGGCAGGCGTAGGCGAACAAGTAAAGGAGATTACGGAGAGAGCCATGCGCGGTGAAATTGATTTCAGGGAAAGTTTTAAAGAAAGGGTTGCCTTGCTGAAAGGGCTGGACGAAAGCGTAATGAAAGAGATTGCCGAAAACCTGCCCATCACGGAGGGAGTAGAACGACTGATGTACGTGCTGAAGAAGTACGGCTACAAAATAGCCATCCTGTCGGGAGGTTTCACGTATTTCGGCAATTACCTGAAGGATAAGTTCGGTATAGATTATGTATATGCCAACCAGCTCGAAATCGTAGACGGGAAACTTACGGGCAGATACGTGGGAGACATCGTAGACGGAAAACGGAAAGCGGAGCTTCTGCAACTTATCGCACAGGTGGAGAAAGTCGACATTGCGCAGACCATCGCCGTGGGCGACGGTGCAAATGACCTGCCGATGCTTTCTGTGGCAGGGTTGGGCATTGCCTTTCATGCCAAACCGAAAGTGGTGGCAAACGCACGCCAGTCTATCAACACCATCGGACTGGACGGCGTGTTGTATTTCCTCGGTTTCAAAGACTCTTACCTCGACGAACGGGGCAAACTATAAGCATATATAAAAGATTGATATACTAATTATGAAGTTTTCAGAACTGAACTTAGAAGAATGCGTTTTACAGGCATTAGACGCCATGAACTTTAGCGAATGTACGCCGGTACAGGAGCATACGATACCCGTTATCCTTGAGGGACGTGACTTGATTGGGGTTGCCCAGACGGGAACGGGAAAGACGGCTGCCTACCTACTGCCTGTACTCAACCAGCTCAGCAAAGGCGGATATCCGGTGGATGCCATTAACTGTATCATCATGGCTCCTACCCGCGAACTTGCCCAGCAGATAGACCAACAGATGGAGGGTTTTTCTTACTTCATGCCGGCTTCGAGCGTGGCGGTTTACGGAGGAAACGACGGGGTTCGCTTCGAGCAGGAGAAGAAAGGACTCACGCTGGGGGCAGACGTGGTGATAGCAACGCCGGGAAGATTAATCAGTCACTTGAGTCTGGGCTACGTAGACTTATCGAAAGTGTCGTTTTTTATCTTGGATGAAGCAGACCGTATGCTCGACATGGGATTTGCCGACGATATCATGCAAATCGTGAAGTACCTGCCGAAGGAGCGGCAAACCATCATGTTCTCGGCTACCATGCCAAACAAAATCCAGCAACTGGCAAAAACCATCCTGACCGACCCGGTGGAGGTGAAACTTGCCGTATCGAAACCGGCCGACAAAATCATACAGGCGGCTTACATCTGCTACGAAGCGCAAAAATTAGGCATCATAAAAAGTCTGTTCAACGCACAGAAACCGGAGCGCGTGATTATCTTCGCCTCATCGAAACTGAAGGTAAAAGAGGTGGCTAAGGCGTTGAAGCATCTGAATCTGAATGTAGGAGAAATGCACTCCGACTTGGAGCAGTGTCAGCGCGAGGCAATCATGCACGAGTTCCGAAACGGCAGAATCAACATGCTGGTAGCTACGGACATCGTGGCGCGAGGCATAGACATCGACGACATCCGTTTGGTTATCAATTACGATGTGCCTCACGACAGCGAAGATTACGTTCATCGTATCGGACGTACGGCGCGCGCCAACAACGATGGATGTGCCATCACCTTTGTCAGCGAAACCGAGCAAACCCGCTTTAAACAGATAGAAGACTTTTTAGGAAAGAGCATTTATAAGATTCCCGTACCGGCAGAACTTGGCGAAGCTCCCATCTATGCGCCACATACCTCACGCCACAGCGGAAAAAACTGGAAGAATAAGGGAAACGCCGGAAAGAAACATGCTTCCGGAAACCGGAACAGAAAAAATATGCCACAACGGAGAACTACCAAAAACTGACAAAAAAGACATCTATCCGCATAAAAAATCCTCTTATTTTATCTTTCATATCGAATGAACAGGATAAAATAAGAGGATTCTATTTATCTGAAACCGCCTCTGAAAGAAAGGCATCTATTATTCCGATATTTCCGCACGATTTACTTTTTCCAGCAGAAAGCGGCTCTGATTCCAGTGAAAGGGCTTGTAATCGCTATTGGTAGATATTTTATTCCGCTCGAATACCAGCCCGTCTACCGATTTGGCATATAACACCGGAGCATCGAACACTTCGAACTCATTATCGGTTATCCGGATGGCTCCCGGCTTTCCGCCGTGGAAATATTTCACCTGATGTTCCAAATCGGGGATTTCCGGATAAATGGAAATCACGGCGTTAGTAAATTGAAACATGCTCGTGAGCGAATTGACGAAACGGTTATGACGGATGACCACATCGCGGCAGGCTCCGGTTTCATACCAACCGTTGCAGTCTCCGCACAGCAAGATTGCCGTGCCCGAAGTATGGTCGAACAAGTTATGTTCCACCACCGTTTGGCGCGGTGTACTGAACAGTGCGCCACGGGCGCGATTGTTACGCACTACGTTATGCGCAAAATAAACTTCCGGAGTCCACGTCAGGTTTTCGATGCCGAAATCTTCCTGTCCGCCAATCTCATTCGGAAGCGGCTGAACGAAACGGATAAGAAACTCTCTGGCACCTTCCGCCGTCGGTTGGTCGGAAGCCGTAATGCGCTCGATACAGTTTCTTCCATCCAGCAGTTCCATCGTCTGCGAGCGGATGAACTGTACGCTGTCGCCCGCAAATCCCCAATCAAATCCCCACGACTGGTCGTGCATGTAGCGAGCCGCCAACGTATGGTCGTCTACACGGCGGAGTACCTTCAGATACGTGCCGTGTACGTTGATGGCGTCGTCCATCATCCCTTCATACAGTCCGTTCACCGAAGTTATCTTTCCCTTACACTGCGAAAAGTGGGTAGCGTCTGCTTGGGTGGTAAAGTAACGGACGTCCGTGTCACCTTTCAGACATACGCCGAAACCCTCCATCGTAATGCCGTCGCAAAGCTGAGCCAAAAGTCCCATGCCTTGCGCGTAATGCACCTTCACGTTTTTCAATGTGGTATGAGTGTTATGCGACAAGAAGATGCCGGGCGTAGGACGATCCCACGAACGCATTGCCACAACAGTGCCTTCGGGCAAGCGGCTGTCTTTCCAGCGGGGAGCGTAAATCAGGTTCTCTCCTACCTGCGTACAACCTTTGGTGGGACAGGCGATGTCACTGGTACGGTAAACAATGTGTCGGGTCTTTTCCTCGAACGCAATCCCCGACATCGGGTGCAACGTCCATCCCTTGCCGTAAGTTTCAAATATCGAATCTTTCGTCACGCGGTAATCCACCCACGGAGCAGGCCGGAAGGTAATGCCTTTCTCTCCTGCATTTTTCACGATTTGTACCTGCGCGATGTGCGGATTGGCAAAGTCGATACTGAAATCCTGCAACGTACAGTCGCTGCTACGAAGCATAGAAACAGGAATCATCTGTCCGTGGAACACAAATTCCGCTCCGTTTCCTTCCAGCGTAACCGATTTCAGGTCTTCCAGCGCAATTCCTACCCGTTTGGGATTCGTCTGGTCGTGGTTTGAGATGTAATAAACCCGCTCTGCCGCTCCTTCGGGGTAGAAATGGTACGTCCCGGGCTTAAACTTCAGGATGAGTGACTCCCCCTCGCGGGATTCCTTTTTAATCTTGGCGAGTGCCTTTTCCATACGTGCCGACATGTTGCTCTTCTTTCCGGGGACAATCCCGAAGCGGCTCATGTCGTAAACTTGCTGCGCCCACAGCGGAAAACAAAGCGAAGCAAGCAGTGCCGTGTATATCAGTTTGTTTTTCATAACAGATTTATTAGATGCATTACTTTGCAAAATAAATACTTTTTATTGAAACGAAAGCTGCATCACCTGAAAAAGAAAAGCAAAAAGCCAACCGATCCGCAATGAATCAGTTGGCTTTTCATATAATGTTTTTTTAATGTTCTTGAATAAAAGCCGACTAAAAGCCTAATCAGCGCAAACGTTCGTAAGCCTTGACCAACATTTCGTCTTTTCCTATCGCACGGATAGCGAGCCAACTCAGTACGAGCGACACGAAAGGCAGGCAGACAGTCCATGAAGGAACATACCGGCAGTCGCCTTTCAGCATAAACACAAAGGTGATCAGCGTAGCATAATATCCCACCAGCAACACACAGTTGAAAACCGTAAGCCGAATCTGCAACATGCGTTTCTTATACAAGAATATCGTTACTGCGGAAATTACGGCTATCGCTACCAGCAATACGAACAGCGCCCACGGAGCATAATTCGCCGTCCCGTCGGCAGCCACTACCGCCAGATTGGTAAACTCAACGGGCGGAACGCTATAATCCGCACCCACAAAACTCCCCACGGGGAGAAACATCATTACTACCGACAGTATGGCTACAATCAGTAAATAAACGGTTTGAATACGTTGTATCATAGAATTATCTAATCTTGTTAAGGTTTCTTGATAAAACAAAGAATCTGTAGCTCCGGTATGCTTTGCCGCCGTTACAGATTCTTTATACATTTCTTATTTCAGAAGAAAAGTCATCTTTTTATTGCAATTTTTCTTTCTCCTTCGCCGGATTTCTGTAATAAACTTTTCCTTCGATGTACTCCTGAGTTGCTATCAACGTCGGTTTCGGGAGCTTTTCATAATAACGAGAGATTTCGATTTGTTCTCTGTTTTCAAAAACCTCCTCCAGATTATCGTTGTACGAAGCAAACTCCTGCAATTTCTTAGAAAGGTCGTTCTTCATCTCCGCCGCAATCTGATTGGCACGTTTGCCTATGATGGCTACTGTTTCATAAATATTGCCCGTGTCTTCACACAGTTCCATTAAATCACGGGTAACGGTAGTCGTAGGAGCATTTGTTTTTTTGTAATCCATAATGTTTTATTTAATCCCAATATTATTAGTTATTCTTCTTCAGTCGAAACAAAACGGCTGGCATCCTTGAAGATGTTTTCCACTTCCGTCATATACTTGCTTTCAGGAAATTCATTCTTAAACGCATAATACTCGTCGATGGTTTCGCGCATACGTTCTTCTTTCTTTTCGAGCACGCTTTCTTTCGCCATGCCGTATTTGGCACGCAGTATCAGGATGGAAAGGTCTTCGCGCAATTTCGTATACGGATAATCTTTCAGAATGTTCTGGGCAGTAACCACCGCAGCCAGATAGTTGTTACCCGTACTGCTGTATGAGGCATTTCCTGAGTAAGAGCCCAAATCGTAATACAGTTTTGCCGAAAGATATTCTTTTTCCACCAGCTTGTCTTGAAGTTCGAATATCATGCTCTGGGCAAGATCGCGGCGCGAACTTCCGGGGAAATATTCCATGAACATCTGCAATTCTTCAATCGCCTTGTAAGTGCTGCTTTGGTCCAAACGGGGTTCGGGCGTATCAAGATAAAGCGCTTTCCCGCTGTGGAATCGTGCCAACTCCGTGTAAGTCCCGCGCGGATAAGTGGTGTAATACGTATTAAAATAATGTGAAGCCGATACGTAATCGCCCTGATTATAGTAGGTCATTGCCAGCATGTACAGAGACTCTTCACCATTGACCGTACCTTTCAGGATAGGAATCAATTCTTCCAAGATAGTTGCAGCCCTTGAGTTTTGTCCTTTGGCGAAATAACTTTTCGCAGCTTCGTATTTATATTCATAATCAGTGCTTTTCAGCACTTTGTTGTACTCTCCGCACGAGGATAACAATCCGGCGGAAAGGAGCGCCATAACTATGTATTTTTTCATATCATTCATATATAGTTGCGCAAAATTACGGCTTTCCACGGAATAATACAACTATTGGATTAAAAATTAACAAAATGAAATGAATCGACAGGTTAACCTGCCGTCGTCCGACCGAAATCGGACGTTGTTTTTTCTCTATGGGATAGACTTACTTACGCAAGCCGAAGCGTTACCCGGTTTATCCACATAAGTTACACAACACATGCGGTTGAATTTCGAGTCTCGTAAACATCTGTTTTTGAGGACATTCCTCTGCCGTCACACAAAAGGATACGGCAGGCGGTCCGCCGAGTGAATTTATTTCACCGGGACTATGAAACGGCGCCCGGTTTACAAAAACAGCCGAATCTCTATGAATGTTTGCTTAATTTTACTATTTTTGCGCACAAATTCACGCTAAATGTGCAATTCTCATACCAAAAGATGGAGACAAAAGACAGTTTTATAGAGTTAATCGAACAAAGTATCCGCACGAACTGGAATCGTGACGCACTGACAGACTACAAAGGTGCTACCTTGCAATACCGTGACGTGGCACGCAAAATTGAAAAAATGCATATCTTATTCCGACATGCCGGCATAGAGCCGGGCGACAAAATCGCTTTATGCGGACGCAACAGCGCGAATTGGTGTGCAGTATTTCTCAGCATCATCACTTATGGAGGTGTGGCAGTCCCCATCCTTCACGAATTTAAAGCCGATAACGTTCATCACATTGTCAATCATTCTGAAGCGCGTATGCTCTTCGTGGGCGACCAAGTATGGGAGAATTTCAACGAAGCTGCGATGCCCAATCTCGAAGGTATCATCGAGCTGAAGAATTTTGATCTCGTGGTTTCGCGTTCCAAACAGCTTACGTATGCACGCGAACATCTGAACGAAGAGTTCGGCAAAAAATATCCCTGCCGTTTCCGTGCCGAGCAGGTCTCATACCGGCGCGAACAGCCGGAAGAGTTGGCAGTAATCAACTACACATCGGGCACTACGGGATATTCGAAAGGTGTCATGCTGCCTTACCGGAGCATCCTGTCGAACGTGGTACATATTCATCAGAAGGTAAACCTTCAGGCAGGCGACCGCGTAGTATCCATGCTTCCGCTCGGACATATATTCGGGTTGGTCTTCGATTTTCTTTACGGCATGACCATAGGCGCGCACTTATGGTTCCTGACCCGTATGCCGAGCCCGAAAATCATAGCCGAATCATTTTCTGAAATCCGTCCGCGCGTAATAGCATGTGTACCGCTCATCGTTGAAAAGATTTTCAAGAAAAACATCCTTCCTACCGTCGACAACAAACTGGGCAAACTCTTGCTGCGTCTGCCTATCATCAGCGACCGTATTAAGGCGGAAATCCGCCAAAAGGCAATGGAGGTATTCGGCGGGAACTTTATAGAAATCGTAATCGGGGGCGCACCGTTCAACGCGGAAGTGGAAGCCTTTTTACGGAAAATCAATTTCCCTTACACCATTGCTTACGGGATGACGGAGTGTGCTCCTCTCATCTGCCACAGCCGCTGGGATGAGATTTTATATACCTCATGCGGTAAAACGGTATCGAACATGGAAACGAAAGTGCTGTCTTCGAACCCCGAAGAAATTCCGGGCGAATTGGTTTGCCGGGGCATGAACGTGATGTTGGGTTATTATAAAAACGAAGAGGCAACCGCTCAAACCATCGACAAAGACGGATGGCTGCATACGGGCGACATGGCTATAAAAGATGCAAACGGGAATATCTTTATAAAGGGACGTTGTAAAAACATGTTGCTTTCTTCTTCAGGACAAAATATTTATCCGGAAGAAATAGAGGCGCGTTTGAACAACATGCCGTTTGTAAACGAATCGCTGGTTATCATGAAAGACAGCAAGCTCATCGCACTGGTTTATCCTGACAACGAAGAAGCTTTTGCACAGAGCATGAGCAAGCAACAGCTTGAAGCTGCGATTGAAACGAACCGCATCGAACTGAATAAGCTGCTTCCTGCATATTCTCAGATTACCCGCATCAAACTCTATCCCGAAGAGTTTGAAAAAACAGCCAAGAAGAGCATCAAACGGTTTATGTATCAAGATATCAAGGAGTAATCCTTGCAAAGGGAAACAAGAGGCAGAACAGCGTCCGGCGTTTAGTTCTGCCTCTTGCCTTTTAACGGCTTGCCACCCTATCCGATGTGGCGGATATGCTTTGCCGGCACGCCTCCCACGATGGTGTTTGCCGGTACATCCCTGTTCACCACCGACCCTGCTGCAATAATGGCATTGTCGCCTACGGTCACGCCCTGCAAAATGGTGGAATTAGAGCCAACCCACACATTCTTCCCCAGCACAATGGGAGCATGATTCATGGATGTCCGTTTTTCGGGAGCAATGCCATGATTCAACGTGGCAAACACCACATTGTGTCCGATTAAACAATCATCGCCCAACGTTACGCCTCCTTGATCTTGAAAATGACAACAGGCATTGATAAATACGTTCTTTCCTACGGTTATGTTTTTCCCGAAATCGGTGTAAAAGGGAGGGAACACACGGAAAGTAGGATCTACAGGTTTGCCAAACAAGCGGGACATCAATTCGCGCACTTCATCGGGGGTATGATACGCTCCGTTCAACTCAAAAGTTATACGGCGAGCCTCATCGCTCATCTGATTCATGAACTGGTAAATTTCTTCTGTATTCAGAGGTTTCCGCTCTGTCACATGTTTCAAATATTCCTTTAACGTCATAACAGGTTAAGTTTTGTTTTTACGCTGCAAATTTCGGAAAAAACAGATTCTTTCTATTAAATATATTACAGATATTATGAACCTAATTATGGATATCAGCTGTTATTTTCACTTTATCCTGCCCGATAACAGTTCTGTCAGCATTATCTCCAATCTCTTTCTTGCCTCTTCAAACGGAACGTCACGCCCTGTCTCGCGCTCAATCGACGTAACCCCCTTGTCGACAAAACCGCAGGGATGAATATAACTGAAATAGCGCAAATCCGTGCTGACGTTCAATGCCAAGCCGTGCATGGTAACAAAATGGCTGCAACGCACCCCCATTGCACATATCTTGCGTTCGCCGGGCATTCCCTTATCTATCCATACTCCCGTAGCACCTGCCACCCGCTCTGCCTTGATTCCGTATGAAGCGCATACCCGAATCACTGCTTCTTCCAGCAAGGATATATATTCTTTCAGTCCCAAATGGAAATCTTCCAAATTCAATATCGGATAACAAACGATTTGTCCCGGCCCGTGATAGGTAATATCTCCGCCCCGGTCTATGCGGAACAGCTCCGCCCCAAGCTGCTGCAAGCGGGAAACGTCGAGCAGAAGATTGGTCTCTTTCCCGTGTTTGCCCAATGTATATACGTGAGGATGCTGACAAAAAATCAATCTATTTTCATACGGCATACCGTTTTGTTTGGCTGCAACCAGTGCATCGAAGCATTCGGTCTGCCGTTTCCACGCTTCCGCATAAGAAATAAGTCCCCAATTTTCAGTTTTCATAATGTTTTTTAGCTTAAAGATTCTTCGGACAAAGATATGAAAATCCGGGAAGTTTTTCTACATTTGTCTGACAGGAGTTCCCAATGAACTCCCTCATAAAAACAATTAAATAATGAAAACGAATAAACTTTTACTCACCGCAATTATCTTAAGTCCGTTCGTGTGCTTTTTGTCACCGGGATGTATAGAAAAGAATCAAGTTGTTGAAGAAGCAAGTATAGCAAGTCTGCAAGCCGACACCACTGTCAGCCTTAACACAGCCGTAGAAAGCTCTCCGAATTGTAAAATACACCTTGATTTCATGTATTTGAAATGTTCAGACAAGGATTCGGTTTCGCAAAGCGTGAATCAGACCTTGCAAAGCATATTCTTCAATGAACAGCTCAGCCTCCTGTCGCCGGAAATCTTTGTCGACTCTGTAATGCATACTTATATTTCGAAATACAAAAACGATGTTGAAAAATACTATCAAGCCGACATCAAAAACGGAGTGGATGCCAAAGATATTCCGCAATGGTATAACTATGAGTTCGACATCACGAGCGAATTGGCTAAGGGAAAGAATAACCAGTTTTGGAACTATACGGTATCAACGTTTCAAAATACCGGAGGAGCTCATCCGAACACATGGGGCAAATGGGTAAACATCAATGCATCAAACGGAAAGGCATTAACCAAAGAAGACATCTTCCTGCCGGGAACGGATAAAGACATTTGCAATCTCATATTAAAACAACTGATACAGGAAGCAAACAAGCGGCTGGAAACAGATACCATCAGCAGTATGGAAGGTTTACAGTCGGCAGGCGTATTATTGGACACAGACTTATATATCCCCGACAATTTCCTGTTGAAAGAAGAAGGCATAACCTTTTTATATAACCGCTACGACATAGCTCCGTACTCAATGGGCGATTTTCAGTTGACCGTCCCTTATGCAGAAATAGAGACTTACTTAAAATTATAACAATATATTCAAAACAACATCAATACAGACAATGGAGATTATTCTGAGATATTTCCCCCAATTAACCGAGAGACAGAAAGAGCAGTTTGCTGCTTTATACGATTTATATACCGACTGGAACAGCAAAATCAACGTGATTTCGCGCAAAGATATTACAAACCTGTACGAACATCATGTGCTCCACTCATTGGGCATAGCCAAAGTCATCAATTTCCGTCCCGGTACGGAAGTAATGGACTTGGGTACGGGAGGCGGTTTTCCGGGCATTCCCCTCGCCATCCTTTTCCCTGATGTACAGTTTCATTTGGTTGATAGCATCGGCAAGAAAGTGAAAGTTGCCACCGAAGTGGCGCAAGCCATCGGATTAGAAAATGTAACGACACGGCATTGCAGGGCTGAGGAAGAAACTCGGAAATTCGATTTCGTAGTAAGCCGTGCGGTAATGCCGTTGGCAGATTTAATAAAAATAATCCGAAAGAACATCAAAAAAGAGCAACAGAACGCATTGCCTAACGGACTGATATGCCTAAAAGGTGGCGAACTGAGCCACGAAATTCTTCCGGTAAAACATAAATCGATGCTGCATGAACTGAAGAATGATTTCCAAGAAGAATATTTTGATACGAAGAAAGTAGTTTACGTAACCATTAACGGATAGTTGAAAGATATGAAAATCAAACGATTTGAATTTAACATGTTTCCGGTAAATTGTTACGTCCTTTCGGACGAAACCGGAGAAGCTGCCATTATTGACGCCGGATGTTATTATGCAGACGAACAACAAGTGTTGAAAAAATACATACAAGATAATAAGTTGACTCTCAAACTGCTGCTAAATACTCATCTGCATCTTGACCATATATTCGGCAATGCTTTCATCGTGCGCGAATTCGGTGTTCAACCACAGGCATGTAAAGACGATGAATTCTTATTGCCACATACGGCAGAACATTGCCGCATGTTTGGTTTCGAGCTGAATGAAACTCCGGCTCCGTTAGGCGGATACATCAATGACAATGATACGCTTCGTTTCGGGAACGTGCAGCTGAAGGCTATTCACGTTCCGGGACACTCGCCGGGAGGCATTGCTTTTTATTGTAAAGAATCGGCGTGCCTGTTTAGCGGGGATGTCCTTTTTCAAGGAAGCATCGGACGTGCCGACCTTGAAGGAGGTGATTTCAACCAACTGCGCCGCAGTATCATCGAGCGTCTTTTCGTCCTCCCCGATGAAACTGTGGTTTACCCGGGACATGGCGATTCGACCACCATCGGCAATGAAAAAATGGATAATCCTTTTTTCAGATAAGAAACAATGTAATTATATAATATCAACCTTAAAACAATCATGAAAACAAGAACATTTGCAGATAGGCATGTCGGCATATCCGACAAAGACTTGCCAGCTATGCTGGAAAAGATAGGAGTGAAAACACTGGATGAACTGATAGACCGTACCATTCCCTCACAAATCCGCTTGAAAACTCCCCTACCTCTGGCTCCTGCCATGAGCGAACGAGAGTTTTCCATGCACATTGCTTCATTGGCGGCAATGAATAAATTATATAAATCTTATATCGGGACAGGATGGTATGACACGGTTACACCGGCAGTGATTCAGCGCAACGTATTCGAGAATCCCGTATGGTATACGTCGTATACTCCTTACCAGACTGAAATCTCACAGGGACGATTGGAAGCCTTACTGAATTTCCAGACCGTGGTCAGCGACTTAACTGCCATGCCTTTGGCGAACTGCTCTTTGCTGGATGAAGCAACGGCGGCTGCCGAGGCTGCAACAATGATGTTCGGTCTGCGGAGCCGTGCACAACAAAAAGCGGGAGCCACCACTTTATTTGTAGATGAGGAAATCTTCCCACAGGTGTTGGCTGTGATACATACGCGCGCCATCCCGCAGGGTATGCAAATAAAGACAGGCAGCTATAAGAATTTGAAGTTTACGCCGGATATCTTCGGATGTATCATTCAATATCCAAACAACAGCGGAAGCGTAGAAGATTACCGTGAATTTACATCCCGCGCTCACGAAGCAGGATGCAAAGTTGCCGTAGATGCCGATATCTTGGCACTCGCCTTGCTGATGCCTCCGGGTGAATGGGGAGCTGATATCGTATTCGGAAGCACTCAGCGTCTGGGTATTCCGATGTTCTACGGCGGACCGTCGGCTGCTTATTTCGCTACACGCGATGAGTACAAACGCAACATGCCGGGGCGTATCATCGGATTGTCGAAAGATAAATACGGACATATTTGTTACCGAATGGCTTTACAGACGCGCGAGCAACATATCAAACGCGAAAAGGCTACTTCCAACATCTGTACTGCTCAGGCATTACTGGCTACCATGAGCGGATTTTATGCCGTATATCATGGGGCGGAAGGTATCCGCAGCATTGCCGAACACATCCACTTTACAGCGGTGACGCTCAACAAGCAACTGGCTCACTTAGGATATAAGCAGCTCAACAAATGTTTCTTTGATACGCTCCGCCTGCAACTGCCTGCCCAAGTTTCAACAGAGAAGCTCCGCACGATAGCTTTGAGTAAGGAAGTTAATCTCCGCTATTTCGATAACGGCGATGTAGGTGTAAGCGTCGACGAGACAACAACCCTTGCAGACGTTAATCTGCTGATAGCGATATTCAGCATTGCAGCAGAAAAGCCGGTTCATGAAATCAACGAGATTCCGGAGACTGCCGCCCTGCCTCGCGACTTGCAAAGAACCTCCGGTTACCTGACACACGAAGTATTCTGTAAGTATCATACCGAAACCGAAATGATGCGTTACATCAAGCGATTGGAACGGAAAGATATTTCTCTCGCTCACTCCATGATTTCATTGGGTTCATGTACGATGAAACTGAATGCAGCTTCTGAGATGATTCCGCTGAGCAACGCCGGTTGGATGAATATCCACCCGCTCGTTCCGGAAGACCAAGCGCAGGGTTATCAGACATTGATCAGCAACTTGAGCGAACAACTGAAGACCATTACGGGATTTGCCGGCGTAACGCTTCAGCCTAATTCGGGTGCAGCAGGCGAATATACGGGACTACGCATCATCCGGAGTTATTTGGAGAGCATCGGCGAAGGACACCGACACCTGATTCTGATTCCGGCATCGGCACACGGAACAAACCCGGCATCAGCCGTACAAGCGGGATATGAAACGCTGACTTGTGCTTGCGACGAGCATGGTAACGTGGATGTGGAAGATTTGCGTGCGAAAGCGGAAGCTCATAAGAACGAACTGGCTGCGCTGATGATTACGTATCCTTCAACACACGGTATATTTGAAGCAGACATTAAGGAGATTTGTGAAATCATTCATGCTTGCGGCGCACAGGTTTACATGGACGGTGCGAACATGAACGCGCAAGTGGGACTGACCAATCCGGGAACTATCGGGGCCGATGTGTGTCACCTGAATCTGCATAAGACTTTTGCCAGCCCTCACGGAGGAGGCGGTCCGGGTGTAGGTCCGGTTTGCGTGGCTCAACATCTGATTCCGTTCCTTCCGGGACATGCAGCCATGGGTAATCCGCAAAACGAGGTGGCTGCTGCTCCTTACGGAAGTGCGGGTATCCTGCCTATTACTTACGGCTATATCTGCATGATGGGAACCGAAGGGCTTGAAAAGGCTACGAAGACTGCCATCCTGAATGCCAACTATCTGGCGGCTCGCCTGAAAGATACGTATGGAATTGTTTACCGAGGGACGAACGGATTTGTGGGTCATGAGATGATTTTGGAGTGCCGGAAGATACACGAAGAAAGCGGTATCACCGAAAACGATATTGCCAAACGACTCATGGACTATGGTTACCATGCTCCTACGCTGTCTTTCCCGGTTCACGGCACACTGATGATTGAACCTACCGAGAGCGAGAGCCTTGCAGAGTTGGATAACTTCGTGGATGCCATGCTTTGCATCTGGAACGAAATAGAAGAAATCAAAAACGGAGATGCTTCGAAAGAAGACAACGTTTTGGTAAATGCACCGCATCCGGAATATGAGGCTGTGGGCAATCAGTGGCAACACATGTACAGCCGCGAAAAAGCGGTTTATCCGATGGAAAGCGTACGCGAAAACAAATTCTGGATAAACGTAGCGCGCGTAGACAATACGCTGGGAGACCGTAAACTTCTTCCTACACGTTACGGCAGTTTTGAATAAGCGATAACAAAAAATCCCCATCACCCGGACGGATGATGGGGATTTTTTTACCCTATCTGAAAGTTATTGGAAAAACAAGTCGTCTAACCGGCTGGTATTTTCTTCTTCTATCTCTGTCAACCGGTCTTTACACGGATCGAAATCTTCGGGGATGTCGAATGTCTCGTCTTCCGAATAACCCAATGTCTTGTCGGCAAATACTTTCTGCATGTACAGTGACCATACGGGAAGTGCCATTGATGCTCCCTGTCCATCGCGCATGGTGTCGAAATGGATGTCGCGTTCTTCGCCTCCTACCCAACAGCCGGATACCAGCGAGGGAGTAAATCCCATGAACCAACCGTCGGAGTTCCGGTTGGTAGTACCCGTTTTACCACCCATGTCGGCTTTGATACCGTACAGACGACGCACACGTCCACCCGTACCTTCATTGATAACCGCACGTAACATAACCAGCATCTTATAGGCGGTCGATTCGCTGATTACTTCGTTTACCTGCGGAGTAAATTCGGCTATCACATTGCCCTCGTTGTCTTCGATACTGGTAACAAACAGCGGAGCAGTACGGATGCCCTTGTTTACAAATGCCGTATAAGCACTTACCATTTCGCCCACCGAAATCTCACACGGGCCGAGGCAGAGCGATACCGTGGGTTGAACGTCTTTATTCAAGATGCCGAACGAATGAATCAGGCGAACCAAATCATACGGGCTGAGCTTGCTCATCAGGTAAGCGGATATCCAGTTGTTTGAGTTTGCCAATCCCCATTTCAAGGTTACTATTTCGCCGTAATGCGACCGCGAGCTGTTACGCGGAGACCATGCCCGTCCGTTTTCATCAAACAGGGTCTGTTCTACGTTACGCACCTCATCGCAGGGAGAGAAGCCGTTCTCCATAGCCAGCGCATAAACATAAGGTTTGATAGTAGAACCTACCTGCCGGCGTCCCACCATCGCCATGTCGTACTGGAAATAATTGTAATTCGGACCTCCCACATACGCCTTTACATGTCCCGTCAGCGGGTCCATCGACATGAATCCGGCACGCAAGAAATGTTTGTAATACTTAATAGAGTCGAGCGGAGTCATTATCGTATCTTTTTCGCCTTCCCATGAGAACACAGACATTTCGTATTTAGTGTTAAATGCCTTCATGATTTCGGCTTCCGAACAGCCCGCATTTTTCATCGTCCGGTAACGGTCGCTCTGGTGGATGGAGCGATTCAGAATTTGTTGCACCTCTTCTACGGTCAACTGATTGGTGTAAGGTGCGGTTTTGCGTCCGCGTTTTTCTTTGAAGAAGCGCGGCTGGAGGTATTTCGCCACATGTTCGTAAACCGCTTCTTCGGCATAACGCTGCATACGCGAGTTTATCGTGGTATGAATCTTCAGTCCGTCTACATACAGATTATAATTCGTTCCGTCTTTCTTCTTGTTTTTAGCACACCAGCCATACAGCGGATTGGTTTCCCATGCCAGCGAGTCTTCGTAAAACTTCTGCATCTGCCATCCCCGGTAGTTGCTCTTTTCGGGTTTCTTTGCCGTCATTACCCCGCGCAGGTATTCGCGGAAGTAAGTCGCCAGACCGTCTTTATGGTCAACGGGCTGGAACTTCAACACCAGCGGAAGAGCCTGCAACGAGTCACATTCCGCCTGTGTCAGGAATCCCGCCTTCCGCATCTGGTCAAGCACCGTGTTGCGGCGTCCGCGCGAACGCTCGTTAAACCGGCGCGGATTATACAGCGACGGGTTTTTACACATACCTATCAGCGTGGCGGCTTCTTCGATTTTCAACGTCTTCGGCTCTTTACCGAAATACGTTTTCGCCGCTGTTTTTATACCTACGGCATTATTCAGGAAATCAAACTTATTCAGATACATTGTCAGGATTTCCTCTTTCGTATAATATCTTTCCAGCTTTACCGCAATCACCCACTCGATGGGTTTTTGCAGCAAACGCTCCATCACGTTGTCTGCCGTAGGCGAATAAAACTGCTTGGCAAGCTGCTGGGTTATGGTACTTCCCCCACCTGCATTTTTCTGCATGAATATACCGCGCTTGATAACGGCACGCATGAATGCACGTGCATCAATGCCCGAATGTTCGCTGAAACGCACATCTTCCGTAGCCACCAGTGCGTGAACCAAATGTGGCGAGAGGTCTTCATAACCTACATACACGCGGTTTTCTTTACTAAGCGACCACGTACCGAGCAGTTGCCCGTCTTCTGAGATAACTTGCGTGGCAAACTTCAGGTTGGGGTTTTCCAGTTCTTCAACGGGAGGAACATAGCCGATTTTTCCGTTTGCGATGGCGGTAAACACGATAGCTACAGCCGCAATACACAAAAAAATGATTCCCCACAATACGTATATAAATGTCTTTCTCATTTTCTCCTAAATAGATTTATTCTTTTTAAACTGCAAAATTAAGGAAAATCGTTAGAATAACCACATAAAATCCAAAGAAGATAGCAATAGTAGCATGAAAGTTATCGGACTTTACCCGACTGGGCGAGAAGGATGAAAAACACTACCCATAGAACGAGGTGGTTTTACGGGTAGAACCGGGCAACTCTACCGTTAGAAATGACCAACACTAACGGTAGCGTTTTCCGGGGCATAAAAAGACTCAAAAAGGGTTTTTATTCATTCGGGATGTGCCCTTACACAGATTAACAGAAAAGACTGATTATCAGTGAAGAATGAAGTAAACCAGTTCGCGGAGGAGTTCGCCGTCGGACACGGAGGAATTTCCCACGCCTTTCGATTTGGCATCACACTGGCGGATTGCTCCCACTATCTGCATCACCTTTACGCCCGTATACCGCTTCATGGCATTTTCGTAATCTTTAGCCTGCCACGGCGAACGCAGCCCGAGGTGAGCGGCTATTCCCCGGTCCGACTTGTCGGGCGCATAATACACCAACATCAGGTTGGCAAAGAAATTGAACAGCACGGCAAGCGTGACTTGCAAGGGATTGTTTTTAGGGTTTTCCTCAAAATACTTAATGATGCGGTTTGCCTTCAGCACATCTTTCTCTATCAGCGCATTGCGTAACTCAAAATTATTATAATCCTTGCTGATGCCGATGTTACGTTCAATCTGTTCGGGAGTAATCCGCCGCTGACCTGCCGGAAGTGTTATCACTAATTTTTCCAACTCGCCCGCCATGCGGTTTAAATCCGTGCCTACAAATTCTGCCATCATCTCCGAGGCTTTCGGCTCTATCTCCACCTGCTTCCGCTTCAGGTATGAGGTGATAAATCCCGGAAGCTGAGCGTCTTTCAGTTTCTTCGACTCAAACAGAACGCCGGCTTTCTCCAGTTCGGCAACCAGTTTTTTCCGACGGTCTAACGCACCGTGTTTATAACACATCACCAAAATAGTCGATTCCAGCGGCTTCTGTAAATAGTAAACCAACTCATCCAGATTACGGATCGCCTGCGCCTCTCTTACCGCCACCACTTGATATTTCGACATCATCGGATAACGCTTCGCGGCATTGATAATCGTGGCGATATCGGTATCGGAACCATATAACACGGTAAGATTAAATTCTTTCTCGGTATCGGTCAGAACGGTATCGATGATATAATCGGATATGCGGTCGATATAATAATCTTCCTCACCCATGAGGAAATACACGGGCGCATACACTTTGTTGCGCAGGTTGCGGACAATTTCTTCGTATGTTACTTCTTTAGCCATAATGCCATCGATTTACCAGTCGAATTTCAAATGTTTAACCGTTCGTTTCTCTTCTATAATCATGCGCAAGGCATCGACCCCGATTTCCAGATGCTCGTTTACGAACTGTTGCGTTACTAGCGAATCGCTTTGCTCGGTTTTTATCCCTTCGGGAATCATCGGCTGGTCAGACACCAACAAGAGCGCTCCCGTAGGAATGTGGTTGGCAAAGCCGGTTACGAAGAGTGTGGCAGTTTCCATGTCGACCGCCATCGCCCGTGTTTTCAGCAGATACGCCTTAAAAGCCTCGTCATGTTCCCATATACGTCGGTTTGTAGTATAAATCGTCCCCGTCCAGTAGTCGCGTGAATGGTCACGAATGGCAGAAGAAACCGCACGCTGAAGCATGAACGCCGGAAGCGCAGGCACTTCGGGAGGATAATAATCGTTTGAAGTTCCTTCACCGCGGATGGCTGCAATCGGAAGTATCAAATCACCCAAATGATTTTTCTTGTCGATGCCTCCGCATTTGCCCAGAAACAGGCAGGCTTTGGGGCGAATAGCACTCAGCAAGTCCATGATGATGGCGGCATTGGGACTACCCATACCGAAATTTATTATTGTGATTCCCTCGGCATGGGCAGAAGTCATGTTGGCATCCCGCCCCAACACGGGGACGCCGAACCGCTCGGCAAACAGCTCGACGTATTTATTAAAATTGGTCAACAGGATATATTCGCCGAAGTCTTCCAGCTTCCGTTTGGTGTATCGCGGCAACCAGTTTGCCACAATTTCTTCTTTCGTCTTCATTTGTTTTTGCTCTTTTCAGACAAAGATATATTTTCTACCGCATAACTCCAAATCCGTTTCCGGTTCTGATGCACATAAAAAAAACGTGCTTACGTTCCGGTTAAAACATAAGCACGCATTTCTGAGCAAGCCGGCGGCAACATTTCAGACGTCCCGCCCTGCCACGGAAGCCTCTCATTTATAAGATTTCCGATACACTTCCACAATATCTTCGTCCGACATCTGCACGCGGTCGCTGGTAAACATTACGCCCATAACCTCGCGGGAGTTTCTCATCAGTTTTTCAAACTCGTCGGGAGCAATGCCGTAATCAGACATCTTCAAATCGGCAACGCCACAAGCCTCCTGCAAACGAGTCAGCGCCGTAAGAAAATCTTCGGGCTTCGTAGCATCTGCCATCCCCATAGCCTGAGCCATACGCACAAAACGGTCGTCGCAAGCATGGTTCTTTATAAAAAATTCGTAATAAGCACGGCTTACCATTATCAGACCCGCCCCGTGAGGCAAATTAGGATGATAAGCTGAAAGAGCATGTTCCAACGCATGTTCGCTGGTGATAAGCGTCAGACACATAACGCCCCCCGACAACGTGTTTCCGAAAGCCACGCGGGTACGTGCTTCCATGTCGTTTCCGTTTTTAACCGCACGCGGCAAATATTCGGCAATGTTACGAATCGCCTCAAGAGCATACATGTCGCTCATCAGATTCGCCCCTTTTGCAATATAACCTTCCGTGCTGTGGAACAACGCATCGAAACCTTGATAAGCGGTAAACGCAGGCGGTACACTTGCCATCAGCTCAGGGTCGACTACCGAAAGCACAGGAAACAGCGAAGCATCGCCCACGAATGCTTTTTCAAACGTATCTTCTTTCGTAATGACCCCCGAATTGTCTGTTTCCGAACCGGTTCCGGCCGTAGTAGTTATAGCTACGATAGGCAATGGCTTTACGGCGATGGAATGTCCTTTTCCGGAACCGACAGTCACGTAATCCCACAGTTCTCCTTCGTTGGTAGCCATCACAGCAATGGCTTTGGCACAGTCCATTACGCTGCCCCCTCCCAATGCAACAAGGAAATCGCAATCAGCCTTACGTGCTGCTTCAGCTCCGGCATTTACGTTACCCACAGTGGGATTAGGCGATACGCCGTCAAACACCACGGTTTCAATACCCGCCTTTTGCAGTTGCTCTTCGGTGCGGCTCAAATAACCATTGGCACGGGTAGATTTTCCATTCGAAATAACAATCAATGCCTTTTTACCCGGCATGGGTTGTTCGCTCAACTGATTCAACATTCCGGCACCAAACAATACGTGGGTAGGAATGTGCATGTCATAACTGTTATTGGTCTGCATACATTAAAGTGTTTAAATTATCTTTTTATCTGATGCAAAAATAGGAAAGAAGCCATGAATAGCTTGTACCCGATTTACAGACGATTGTATCGTATTTACAGATTT